>CAZPZE010000725.1:0-16421 GCA_964590625.1 uncultured Solibacteraceae bacterium | reverse complement strand
CCATTCGCTTGCGGTCCTGGGGCGGTATATTCTCTGTGGCACTTTCCGTAAAGATCCCTTTGAGAGATCCCTCCCGGCCGTTAGCCGGCACGTTGCCCTGTGGAGACCGGACTTTCCTCCCGCTTACGCGAGCGGCTATCCATCCGGCGCCTGCCAGATTCCAGTTTCGCACGACGAGGAAGTGGCTAGCGACGGTCGAGGATGGCTTCGACGCGGGTGAGGCGGTTATCGACCTCGATGACTTTGCCGGTGAGGGTTTCGAGGTGGGATTCGAGGCGGATGAAACGGCTGTTCATCTGAGTCTCCAGATGGGTAAACCGCGTCTCCATGTTGGAGAGTCGCGCGTCCATCCGGGCTTCCATGCTTGAGAAGTGGCCGTCGATGGTCGAGAATCGACCGTCGAGGCTGGAGAAACGGTTCTCCATGTTGGAGAATCGCGACATCATCGAGCTGTACTGCATCATGTTGCCAATGAAGCTCAGTATGATCGCGAAGATGGGCAGGCCAATGGCGAAATATAGCTGCGTATCGGTCACTTTCATATTAGTAGGTCGCCCGCCCGCTCTTTCTCAAGAATATCTCAGGCCGGGCAACTCAGGCTTGTTCGATTTTGGCGGTGGTGAATTGCCCGACGTGGGTCGTCGAAACGCTTCACGAGCGCATCGGCTTGTGCGGAACAGCGCTATCCATCGGATAACAGGAGCCCGCATCTTTATTAAATCTTGCCGGTTGGTGCAACAAACCCGGGGCAGGGTTCCACGTCAGCGCATGCGATTCTTTTCCCTGTCAAAGAAGCGCATCGCGTCAACGGCCCTGTTTGCCGCGGTGGCTGCTTCCACTCCTCTCCAAAGCGAGGCGCAACTGCAGTTGAAGATCCCGGACATGTTTCCGTTCCTCAACCCCAGCGGCATCTCGGCAACACATAACACCGCGGGCAACGGCCAGATCGATACGAGCGGCCCGTTTTTCCAGAGTCTCGGAACGAATGGACGGAGCTGTTTTTCGTGCCACCGGCCCGATCAGGGCTGGTCGATTTCCGCGGATGCCATGAAAATCCTGTTCGCGCTCACCGGTGGCAACGATCCGGTTTTCCGTCCGGTGGATGGATCGGTTTGTGATCAGAACATCAACACGTCCACATTGGCCGGGCGCACCCAGGCGTATCAACTGCTCACGAGCCGCGGGTTGATTCGCATTGCGATCGACGTGCCGGCGGGCGCGGATTTCCGTGTGGTGTCGGTGCAGAATCCGTACGGCTGCAACAGCACGACAACGCTCTCGATGTACCGGAGACCGCTGCCGGCGGCGAATTTGAAGTTTCTCTCGGCTGTGATGTGGGATGGACGCGAATCGACGCCGCCCGATACTCAGAAGATTTCCTACGCAACGAATCCGGCCGACCTGATGGCGGACCTGGAGCATCAGGCGCTCGACGCGGTGGCAGGACACGCGCAGGGCGCGACGCCGCTTTCGCCGCAACTGCAGCAGCAGATTGTGGACTTCGAAACGCATCTGTTCACGGCGCAGACGCTGGACTTCACGGCGGGCAATGTGGCTGCGTCGGGCGCGAGCGGTGGACCGAAAGCGCTCGCGGCACAGCAATTTTTCGTGGGGATTAACGATCCGCTGGGAGGAAATCCGCTGGGGACGCCATTCACCCCGGAGGTCTTCACGCTGTATAGAAGCTGGGCGAATTCGCATGGCTTCGGCGCGGCCGCGCGAGCCAGCATTACGCGCGGGGAGGCGGTGTTCAACACGAAACCAATCCAGATCACGGGTGTCGGCGGACTCAACGATGCTTTGAATACACCGGTGATCACGGGCACGTGCGGGACCTGCCATTCCGCTCCCAACGCCGGCGATCATTCGGTGGCACTCGCGGTCAACGTCGGGGTTGCGGATACGACTAATTCGCTGGGAGTGAGTTATCTGCCGGTGATCACGCTGCAGAACATCGCGACGGGCGAGACGGTACAGACCACGGATCCGGGGCGGGCGCTGATCACGGGCAAGTTCGTGGACATCGGCAAGTTCAAGGGGCCGGTGCTGCGCGGGCTGGCGGCTCGGGCACCATACTTCCACAACGGGTCGGCGAGCAGCCTGAGCGATGTGGTGGATTTCTACAACGTGCGGTTCTCGATTGGGTTGACAGCGCAGGAACGGGCGGATCTGATCGCGTTTCTGAAAACGCTGTAGCGCGAAGCGGGCACTGGCGGGGCCCGGCGAGGGAAACTTCGCCGGGCCTTAAACTCAAGGTATGAGCGACGGCCGCGAAGAACGCCAGGAGCGGGTGAAGCGCAAAGAGCTGGAAAAGCCAGAGGAGCGGTATGACCGGCTCGATCCTCACGAGCCGGACGGTTCAGAGCCGGAACGCCGCGACTCCTGAGGGCGTGCCGCGGCATCCGAATGTTAGACTTAAAGATCACGGCGGCGTAGCTCAGCCGGTTAGAGCGACGGTCTCATAATCCGTAGGTCCGCAGTTCGAGTCTGCGCGCCGCCACCAGCATTCCTTTCTGTTTCATTTCCTGACGATTTTTGAATGCGCTTCCTCCGGCGTACGCGGGCCAGTGGGACCGGAAAATGGCCTGAAGCCTTACGGTTCACGGCATGGTTGCAGATTCCAAACTGGTTACTTTTCAGTAACAGCGGACTGAAGGTCCCAGTACCTCGGTAAATCCCTGGTTAGTTCAAAGTACAGGATTTCTTTCACTGACATAGCACATCCTGATAGAATCCTCTCATCTGGAATCCGTAAGGGATATAACGAGGGGATGGCAAGCGTGAATAAGGGGAACCTTGCGCTGGCCGCGGGATTCGCAGTCGTCCTGGGGCTGCTGGTTTATTCGACGATTGAAGCATACCGTCTGCAGCAGACGATCCAGCGGCGCGAGGCTGCGGTTTATCAGGCGCATATTGTCCGGGAAAATGCGGTGTTCGGGCTGCGCGATTGCATGCGGCGCGGGGCGGCGTACGCGCGCGAGTATGTTCTGAACGGGAAGGCCGCGCGATACCAATCGCGGGTTGCCGAGATTAAGCGCGAGGGCGAGGAACTGGCCCGCGCGCTGCAGCCTGACGTGGAGAGGAGTTTCTCCGCATACATCGAGGCACTGCAGGCTTTGGCGCAGTCCGGCCCCGGGGATCGTGTCAATGCGATGGCGCGCATCGAAGGATTGCTGGAGCCGCCTCGGCTGAACGCGATCGGAATGCTGGACCGTTCGAGAGCGGAGATGCAGGAGGAGCTGAAGGCCGCTGAGAGCGACGTCCGCGCCAAACAGGGCGGTATTGTGTGGCAACTGCTGGTAGTGCTGGGCGGGTCACTGCTGGCGGGACTCGGGATCGCGGGGCTCACGATGCGATATGTGCGTAACGGGCAACGCGAGCGCGCGGCGCGGGGGGCGGAGATGGCGCACCTTTCGGCGCGGCTGCAGGAAGTTCAGGAAGAGGAACGAAAGTTTCTTGCGCGCGAACTGCACGATGAGATCGGGCAGACGCTGACCGCGTTACGGATGGAGCTTTCGCCGGCCGCCGCAGAGATGCAGAACCCGGATGCACGGGAGCGCCTGCGGAACTGCCAGGATCTGGCTGAGCGGGCAGTGGGAACGGTGCGGCACATTTCGCTGATGCTGCGGCCGGCGCTGCTGGACGATCTTGGGCTGGGGGCGGCACTCGAATGGCATCTGAACGAATTTTCGCGGCGCAGCGGAATCCGCGCGGACTACGTGGCGGACGAGACGCTGCCGGAGTTGTCCGATGAAAAGCGCACGTGCATTTACCGCGTCGCGCAGGAAGCGCTGAACAACTGCGAGAAGTATTCGCGCGCTACCAGAGTGCGGCTGCTCATGAAGGTGCGCGAAGAAGCGATGCTGCTGGAGATTTCCGATAACGGCACCGGTTTTCAGGTGACGCCGAGGGGGGTGCCGGCGCAGGGAACGGGACTGATCGGCATTCGGGAGCGCGTGGAGCGACTGGAAGGCTCGGTCCTCATCGACAGCAGTCCGGGAGAAGGCACACGCATTGTGGTCACGCTGCCGCTGACGCAAAGCGAACGCGAGACCCGGAATTTCTCACTCGCACGAGGGGCCTGATCCGGCGCGCTTTACTTTGCCGCTGGCGATCTCACGAGTGAGAGCGTTCAGGTGTTGGTCCCAGAAGCCGCGGAATTGCGAGATCCATGCGTCCGCCTGACGGAGCGGGCGAGCGTCGACGGAATAGATACGGCGCGATCCCTCGACGCGGACGTGAACGAAGCCGCTTTCACGCAGCGCGCGGAGGTGCTGGGAGACGGCGGCCTGGGTGATTCCGAATTCGCTCCGGATGACCTCTGTGAGGCTGCCGGCGCTTTGCTCGCCGCCAGCCAGCAGTTCCAGGATGCGGCGGCGGACGGGATCTCCGAGAATATCGAAAGCGTGCGCGGCGGCCACGGCAGATCAGCCCTGGCCAGTATAGAACGCGGTGGTGCGTCGGGCGGCTTCCCGGGCGGCCTGTTCGGGAGTTCCCGAGGCGACCGACACGCGGCACCAATTTTCACTGCTGCGGACGATGAATTCACGGCCTTCGGGTCTGGTGTGGAATTCTGAGGCCTGCTTCGGATCCACAGAGGCTTTGGTTTCGAGATAACGGCCGAGGCCGAAGATGGCGAGATCCCAGCCAACGCCGACTGCGCCGGGTCCAAACTGATCCCACAGTTCTTCGGGGACATGCGCAATGTGTTCGAGCCGAAGCTGTGTTCCGCCGTCGGCGAGCGAGGTGAGGCGGACGTTCAGCCAGCTGATCTGACCGCCGAATTCCCATGTGACATTGAAAGCGTGCGGCGGATCGCATGCGGTGATCTCGCCGCTGGCGTTGCCGTGGAGTTGATAACGGCCGCCGAGGCGGAGATCGCCCGAGATCGGGAGGAACCAGCGCGGGATGCGGTCAGGATTGGTGACGGCGTCCCAGAGGTCTTCGGGACTGGTGTCGTAGGCGCAGGCGGCGGTGATGACGCGGGCAGGGCGCCCCTGGTGGTCACGGGTTTCGAGACCTCTAGTGACGGCACCGATGTAACGGAGAACATCGAGTTCGGGCAAGGAATGACCTCCTGTGACCAATCGTATCAGTTTTTAGTTATATAAGTAAATACTTAAATAACGAACTGCAGGAGCGCGCCGACGGGCCGATTTGGGGCGGCTCCGTCGAGACGGCATACCCAGGGGTATTGCTAGTACAGTACGATTTATCGCAAAGCTCCGCATCTTGATAGAATCTTGTCCAAAAGAAATTCGTAAGGGAATGATTTTGAGGGGAATGGTAAGTGTGAATAAGGGGAATCTCGTGCTTGGCGCGGGATATGCCGTCGTTCTCGGCCTGCTGGTCTGCTCGACGGTTGAAGCGTACCGTCTGCAGCAAACGATATCGCGGCGCGAGGCGGCGGTTTATCAGGCGCACATCGTGCGGGAGAACGCGCTTTCGGCGCTGCGGGACTGCATGTGGATGGGCGCGACGTACGCGCGCGAGTTCCTCATCAGCGGGGACGCGGCGAGGTTTCGCTCGCAGATCATCGAAATCACGCAGGAAGGGAACCAGCGGGCCGCGGTTCTGCGGCCAGAGGTGTCGAAGAGTTTTTCCGTCTATACGGCCGCGCTTCGTCAACTGGCGACGGGCGGGCCAGGCGATCCGCAGCACGCGATGGGCCGGATTGAGCAGGAGTTGCTGCCGCTGCGGGTGAGCGCGCTCGGGACGCTCGAGCGCGCGCGCTCCGAGATGCAGAATGAGCTGGGATCCGCCGAGCAGGACCTGAGGAGACGCCAGCGAGAGATCGTGTGGCAACTGTTTATCGTGCTGGGAGGGTCGCTGCTGACTGGTCTGGTGATCGCGGCGCTGACGACGCGGTATGCGCGTAACTGGCAGCGGGAACGCGCGGCACGCGCAGCGGAGATGGCGCATCTTTCGGCGCGGCTGCAGGAAGTGCAGGAAGAGGAAAGACGATTTCTGGCGCGCGAACTGCACGATGAAGTCGGGCAGACGCTCACGGCGCTGCGGATGGAGCTGGGTCCGGCATCGAGCGCAATTCCGAATTCGGCACTTCGAGACCGTATGCGGACGTGCCAGGAACTGGCGGAGCACGCGGTGCACATCGTGCGGCATATTTCGCTGATGCTGCGGCCGTCACTGCTGGACGATCTGGGACTCGATGCGGCGCTCGAATGGCATCTGAACGAATTTTCGCGGCGAAGCGGGATTCAGTCCGAGTTCGTGGCGGACGACGCGATGCCGGACCTTTCCGATGAGACACGCACGTGTATCTACCGGGTGGCGCAGGAGGCGCTGAACAACTGCGAGAAGTATTCGCGGGCGACGAAGGCGCGGCTGGTGGTGCGGTTTTCCGAAGACTCGATCATGATCGAAATCAGCGACAATGGAGCGGGCTTCCAATTGACGCCGCGGGGAATGCCGGCGCGGGGAACGGGCCTGCTGGGGATTCGCGAGCGCGTTTCACGCCTGCAGGGCTCGACGCTGATCGATTCGAATCCGGGGGCGGGCACGCGCATAGTGGTCACGCTGCCACTCGACGGAGTGATGACGGGAAGCAAACAACGGGAAAAGGTTTTGCTATGACAACGGTGCTGGTGGCGGACGATCATGCGCTCGTACGCCACGGCATTCGGCGGATCATCGAGAGCCACGGGGACTTCGAAGTGGTTTCGGAGGCGGGGTCAGGGCTGGTGGCGGTGGAGGAATCGCGGCGGCACCAGCCGGCCATCGTGATCCTGGATGTCGGGATGAAGGGACTGAGCGGGCTGGCGGCGCTCAGCCAGATTCGGGAATGCTCGCCGCGCACGCGCGTTGTGATGGTAACGATGCATTCCGATGAGCGGTACGTTTATCGCGCGGTGCGGGAAGGGGCGAGTGCGTACGTGCTGAAGGATTCCGTGGAACAGGAGCTGATTCAGGCGGTCGTGGCCGTGCAGAGGGGTGGGCGCTACTTTTCGCCCGCGGTGCGGGCGTTCGCAGATCCCGTGACGAGCGCGGAGCGTGACCGTTTGCCGGACGATCCGTATGAGACGCTGACCGCGCGCGAGCGTGAGGTGTATCAGCTCCTGGCGGAAGGCAGCAGCAACAAGGAAATCGCGAAAGGCCTGAATCTGAGCCTGCACACGGTAGAGACGCACCGGGCGCGGATCATGGAGAAGCTCGGCGTCCACACCGCGGCGGAACTGGTGATCAGCGCAGTGCGGCGTGGGCTGGTGGCGTAGCGGGTTCGGCACCGCCTGGCCAGGTGAAACGTCCGGCCGGACACGTGGGCTGCTGAAAATCCTTTTCCCAGACAAGCAGGCGAGCGGGATCGCGGTGCAGCACCTCGCTGACGGCGAGATCTCCGACCATGGAGTTGTAGGGGAAGCACACGATGTGGAGCGGCGTGTGGCCTTCGCGAACCAGGCGAAGCACGGTTTCGCTGGATTCGGCGCGCGCCAGATATTGTGGGCGCTTGACCAGCCAGAGATAGAGGCAGTTGTGCGCGATGAGGATCGCCGCGACGGCGGGCATGGCGAAGCGCCAGCGCGCGCGAGTGCGCTCATGGAAGCTGACGAGTCCGACGGCGACGAGGAGCGCAAGCCCGGCGCTCGACAGATAGGTGTGGCGGCTCGGAATGCGCGGCATATAGGTGAGGAACGAAAACGGCAGGAGCGCGATGGAAGTCCAGATGCCGGCTGCCAGCAGGATGCCGCGGTAGCGACGCCATTCGCCCGATGCGCCGAGCCAGATCAGAGTGATCAGACCCCAGACCCAGAGGAGCCGCCCGAAGCTGTTGCGCCACGTGATCCAGAAGGGAGCGTGGATGGAGAACGTGCCGTCGTTCAGGTGCTGGTGTGTTTTTCCGGCGGTGAGGATTTCCCACGTGTACCAGAGAGCGATGATCGCGAAGGGAATGACGGCCGCTAACTGAACGCGGCGATTGCGGCCGTCCCACCAGGCGATGAGCGCGGCGAAGGGAACGAGGACGACGCCGGGCTCCTTCGAATAGATCGCCAGCAGAAAGCAGGCGAACGAAGCCCCGTAGAGTGCCCAGCCTCCCGAGGATTTTTCCATCCAGCGCGTCCAGAAGATCAGGAAAAGGGCGACAAACAGGAAACACAGCAATTCATGCAGGGCTGCGTACCACATGACGGCTTCCTGATGGCCCTCATACAACGCGAAGTAGCCGGCCATGGCAAATGAGAGCTTCCAGCCGAGGCGCTCCCAGGCGCCGAGCGCAAACAGCAGCCACACGTTGATGACGTGCAGCAGAAGCGTGGATGCGTAGAGTGCGGGCGGGTTGACGCCGAAGAACCGGTCCGTCCAGTACGTATAGATGATGGACGTGGCGCGGGAGCGGTAGAGCCGGTCCTCGGCAAGCGAAGACCAGCCGGAAGGCGGGCCCCAGGTGCGGGATATGTCGATTTGCTGGTAATCATCGGCGATCAGCGGCTGAGAGAAGACAGGGATGTAGGGCAGAATGGCCAGCGCTGCGAGCGCGGCCAACAGGGCGATTCGCACCTGATCATTAAACGCCCGCGTACGGACTGAGGCAATACAGAATTTGCTGTATGGACTCCCCGAGCGTGTGGTTATACGCTCAGATGCCGATGAAGTTTCCCTACAGCCTGAGCGTGTTTTTCCCGGCTTACAACGATGCCCGGTCGCTGCCGGGACTGATCGGGGCGACGTTCGAAGTTCTGGCGCAGCATGTGGAGGATTACGAGGTCATTGTGGTGAATGACGGCAGCCAGGACGATACGGCTGACGTGCTGCTGCGACTGAAGCGGCGTTTCGCGCCGCGGCTGCGGATCGTGACGCACGAGCGGAACCGGGGATATGGCGCTGCGCTGCGCAGCGGTTTCGATGCCGCGACCAAAGAGTTCGTTTTCTATACCGACGGCGACGGTCAGTATGATGTGCGCGAACTGCCCACGCTGCTGGAACTGGCGTGGCCCGATACGGGGCTTGTGAACGGCTACAAGACGGAGCGCCAGGATCCGTGGCACCGGGTGGCGATTGGATTTCTGTACAACAAACTGGCGCGGCTGCTTTTCCGGGTGAAGCTGCGGGATATCGACTGCGATTACCGGCTGGTGCGGCGATCATTGATCCACCGGAGTCCGCTGCAGTGCACGAGCGGAACGGTATGCGTGGAACTGGTGAAGAAGCTGGAATCGAGCGGGATGCGGGTGGTGGAAGTGCCCGTGTCTCATTTTCCGCGGCGATATGGACGGTCGCAGTTTTTTCGCGTCAGCTCGCTCGGCGCAACGCTGGTACAGCTTTGCCTGCTGTACGTGCGGTTTGTGGCGATGCGGGGATTTTTGTGAGTGGGTGGAAGCGTATCGCCATGTTCGACGCGAAGCCGGTGCTCGAGAGGGCGGCGCCGGAGATTGCGCGGAATCTGGCTGCCATGCACGCGGCCGGTTCGTACGTGCTGGGAGAGCAGGTGGAGCGGTTCGAAGGGGAACTGGCGGCGGCGTTTCATGCCGTCCACGCGGTAGGAGTGGGGAGCGGCACGGCGGCGATCGAGCTTTGCCTTCGCGAGGCGGGCGTGGTGCGGAACGATCAGGAAGTGATTGTCCCGTCGTTTACCTCGCTGTTTACGGCGCAGGCGGTGCTGGCGGCAGGCGCGCGAGTGCGCGTGGCGGATGTGGATCCCGAGACGCTGCTCGTTTCTCCGGAGAGCCTGCGGGCGGCGTGGACGCCTCGGACCGCGGCGGTGGTCTGCGTTCACCTCTACGGCGATGTGTGCCGCGTGGATGAGATTGCGGCGCTGTGTGAGGAGCGCGGGGCCACGCTGATTCAGGATGCGTGCCAGGCACATGGTGCGACCTATGGAGGGCGTCCGCTGACGGCGTTTTCCGCGTACACCGCGTACAGTTTTTATCCGACGAAGAATCTGGGCGGAGTCGGAGACGGCGGCGCGGTGGTGACCGATTCGGCGCGGATAGCCCGGCGCATTCGTCTGCTGCGGGATGGGGGACGCGTGAAAGATCAGGTGGCGCGGGCGCCGGGAATCAATTCGCGGCTCGATGAGATTCAGGCGTGTTATCTGCGGGCGTTCCTGCCGCACCTCTCGCACTGGTCGGGTCATCGGCGAAAGCTGGCGAATGCGTATCGAAGGGCGGGAATCCGGCTGACCGGGGCGACCGCGAACTCGGCGAATCATCTCTACGTGATGCGCTCGAACCGTCGCGACAGCCTGCGGCAGGCGCTGGCGGCGGAAGGAATTCAGACGGGGATTCACTATCCGGTGCCGCTGCATCGGCAGCCGGCGTTCCGGGGGCGCGCGAACTGTGGGGAACTTCCGGCGGTTTCCGAACGGGCCAGTGAGGAAGTGCTGTCACTGCCCGGCGGCCCGCATATTTCGGAAACGGACGCAGAGTATATCGCGGAAAGAATCCGCATGAGGGTGTGATGACAGAGATCGCGGACGTGGGGCAGTGGTATCGGGGAAAGCACGTCCTTGTAACGGGCGGGCTGGGATTCATCGGCAGCAACCTGGCGCTGGAGCTGGCGCGCGCGGGAGCGCGGGTGATCGTGGTGGATTCGTGCGAGCCGGGCTGCGGGGCGAATCGATTCAATCTGCAGGAAGCGCAGGACGATATCACGGTGGTGCAGGGTGATATCAGTGATGATCCGCTGATTGCGGGGGCGCTGCTGGCGTCCGATGTGATTTTCAACCTTGCGGGCGAGGTGAGCCACACGCATTCCATGCTGTTTCCGGAGCGGGATTTCCGGATCAACGCGGAGGATCAACTGAGCTTTCTGCGGGCCTGCACGCGCTATGCGAAGGGACGGCGCATAGTGTACGCGAGCACGCGCCAGGTTTACGGGAAGCCGAAGCGGCTGCCGGTTTCCGAGAAGCACCAGGTCATGCCGATGGATTACAACGGGGTACACAAGCATGCGGCGGGGCAATATCATCTGCTGTTGAACCGGCTGGGCGAAATCGACGCGATGGTGCTGCGGCTGACGAACATTTATGGCCCGCGCATGGCGGTCGGGCTGCCGTGCCAGGGATTTCTGCCGGTGTTTTTCCGGCGCGCGATCGAGGGGAAACAGATCAGCGTGTTCGGCGATGGCGGGCAATTGCGCGATCCGGTGTATGTGGATGACGTGTGCGAGGCGCTGCTGCTGGCGGGGGCCGTGGAGTCGCCGTCACAGAGGGTGCTGAATATCGGATCGAGCACGGCAATCCATTCGGTTAGTGAGATTGCGGAAGAGATTTCACGGCAGGCAGTTCTGCCGCCGTTCCGGCTGCAGGCGTTTCCCACGGCGCGGAAGAGGATCGATATCGGCAGTTATGTGTCGAGCGATGAGCGGGCAAAGACGGTGCTGGGCTGGCGGGCGCGGACGGAGCTGGCGGAAGGGGTGCGGCGGACAATCGCGTATTACGGGGACAATTACTCGCATTATCGGGCGGCGGAGGAAGGTGGGGCGTGTCCGCTGGGGCATCTGGCGGGCGCGACGGTGGCTGCGTCGGCTTCATGATGAATCCGGCGGAGTTCGAGAACATTGCACGCGCGGAAGATTCGTTTTGGTGGTACCGGGGGATGCACGGGATTGCGCTGCAGCTGCTGTGGCGCACGCTGCCGGCGCGTCCCACCCGGATACTCGAAGCGGGGTGCGGGACGGGGAATTTCGCGCTGAAGCTGACGAAGGCGTTCCGGTGTCCGATCGACGTGGCGGATCTGGCAACCGAGGGGCTGCGGTACGCGCGGGCGAACGGGCTGCGAAGCATGGTGCAGGCGGACATCCGGGCGCTGCCGGTTGAGAGCGAACGGTATGACTGCGTGCTGTCGCTCGATGTGCTGATCCATCTGGAGCGGGGGACAGAGCAGGCGGCGGTGGCGGAACTGGCGCGGGTGACGCGTCCGGGCGGGCTGGTGATGATTCGCGTGGCGGCCCTCGATGCGCTGCGCAGCCGGCATTCGGAGTTTACGCACGAGCGCCAGAGATTCACAAAAGAGCGATTGCTGCGGCTGGCGCGCGAGAACGGACTCGAGCCGGTGCGGTGCACGTATCTGAATAGCTTGCTGCTGCCGGTGGCCTGGTTCCGGTTTCGCGTGTGGGAGCCGTTGATGCAGGCTCCGGTGGACAGCGGGGTGAAGCCGATGGCGGGCTGGCTGGACGCGGCGCTCGGGTGGGTGCTGGGGCTGGAAGGTGCGTGGGTGGGGCGGGGATGGAATCTGCCTTTGGGGCAGACCGTGGTGCTGATGGCTAGAAAGAGGGAGTGATTAGAAAGGGGGATGGCTGGGAGACAGGGATTCGAACCCCGATACGCAACTCCAGAGGCTGCAGTCTTACCGTTAGACGATCTCCCAGCAACGGAGACAACTCCATTTTAACGCATGCCCTGGCGGCGGGGGAAGTCAGCGTTCGAGCAGGATTCCGGCGGAGGGGATGATGGGGAGCATGGTGTCCAGCGTCACGGAAGTCTGGCCGGTTTTGGAGTTGTAGCTGTTGAGGCTGTCGAACAGGTAGTTGGTCCGGTTGCTCATATTGATGATTTCGCCGTACAGGGCGAACTTCCACTTATCGCGAGTCCAGGATTTGTCGATGCGGAAGTCGGTCCGCTGGTAGTACTTCATGCGGAGCTGATTGGGCGATGACGCGAGGTAGTAGACGTTATTTTTCAGCTGCAGATATTCGGGGATGGGAAAGCCGCTGCCGTAGCTCGAGTGGATGCTGACGTTCACGCTCGGGCGGAGACGGTAGGCGCCGTAGATGCTGATGGTGTTGCGCTGGTCGAAATCGGAGGGGAAGCGCTCGCCTGTGATGCCGTCGCGCATGCCGGTGCGGCCCCAGCCCCAGGAGATCCAGCCGTTGAATTTGTTTGCGCTCGAGCGCTGCAGATAGACCTCGACGCCGCGCGCCCAGCCGCGTTCGGAGTTCTGCCATTGCGGAATCAGGGGCGGGACGAAGACCGTCGAGCCTATGAGGCGCGGCTGGTAGAAAGGCCGCGCGGCGAGATCGCGGTCGGTGCGGTTGTAGAACTCGGCACGGAAGCGCGTGCGGGGGCCGAAGCGCTGTTCGATCGCGGTGATTTCCTGGATGGAGCGAATCGGCTCCAGATGGCGATATCCGGCGATCGAGGTGAGGATGGAGAGCGGCTGGTGCTGCGCGTATTCGCCCCAGCCGAGCTGGATGCGGGTGGACGGCGTGAGCGAGAAAATCGCCGAGGCGGCGGGCAGCGCGATGGCGATGCGGTCGGCGGTGTGCTGATCGAGATGTCCACCGGCGGTGAGGTGGATGCGGTGACGCAGAAGATCGATAGACTGCTGGAGGTAGCCTTCGGTTTCGGTGGCGTTGCCGTTCCAGTAATCAAGCAGGCGTGGTGAGGTGATGGACTGGTACTGCGCGGCGAAACCGGCGTCACGGAGCTGGCGAACGGAGAGGCCTGCGTCGAGCTTCGAGCCTTCGCTCCACATGCGCGACGCGTTCGCGTTCCCGACCCATTCGCCGTAAAAGCCGTCGCCGAGGGGCAGCGGGTTGGGATTGAAATTGTCGTACTTCTCGCGCATCCAGGCGGCGTGGGCGTCGAAGACGGATTTCGAGTCCGGCGTGTAGCGCCAGCCGAGATTGGCGAGGGTGTAATCGTAAGCGGCTTTGGCGAGCGAGTTGATGCCGAGCTTCGCTTTGTCGCGATCGAGCGAGGAATAGCTCTCAAGCAGATAGAACGAGACCTTGCTCTTCGGCGTGAAATCCCAGGCGAGGCGGGCCTGCACATCTTCGAGCGCGAAGACGAGCGAGGTGCCGTTAGGATCGATGCGTGAAATCAGATATTGCAGGTAGCTGCGGCGCGCACCGACGAGCCAGGAGCCGTGCTTGTTCTTACCGAACGGGCCCTCGGCGACGACGCCCGCATTCGATGCACTGGCTTCGATGCGGAACGTGGGGGCGGTGTGGCTGCCGTCGCGCGTGTGGATGTCGAGCACGCCGGCGGTGGCATCGCCGAAACGGGCGGGGAAGGCGCCTTCGTGGAGCTCGAGCTCTTCCACCATGTCGCCATTGAACGCGGCGCCGGAGCCAGTGACGTTCTGGCCTTCGAGCATGTGGAAGGGCTCATGGAGCAGCACGCCGTCAAGATAGAGGCCGACGCGGCTGTAATCGGCGCCGCGCATGGAAAATCGGGCATCGAAATCATTGTTCGATGTAACGCCAGGAAGGCTCTGGACGGCGCGCAGAGGATCGTCAGCGAGAACGCTGGCGAGGTGCCGCACGTCGGTGCCGGCGAGCGTGAGGCTGGAGGGGCTGTCTTCGCTGGCCGCATCGAAAGGGCCGGCGGTGACGTTGACGGTATCCGTGCGGGCGAGGTTGTCTGGGCTGAGGACGATCTCGAAATTCTTCGGTTCGCCCGCGGTGAGCTGGAATTGCTGGGTGACGACGTGATAGTTGACGGTGGAGGCGCGCAGCGTGTAGTCGCCGGGCGGGAGCGTGTCGATGTGGAAGCGGCCGGCGTCATCGGAAACCGTGCGCAGGTCTCCGATCTGGATGGAAACGTTGGCGAGCGGCTCGCCGCCATTGGCATCGAGAACGCGGCCGGAGACGGCAGGCGTCTGCGCGCGCAGCGTGAGGGCACAGAGGAAGGCCAGAGTCACCAACCGGCGCATTGGGCAATTATATGCGGGAAAGCGCTGGTCAGATTTTGCGGCCGACGATGGCGTAATCGAGGCCGCCGAAGAAGCGCTCGCGGAAATCCGCGGGCAGACTGGCGAGTTCGGGCATGGTGTCGATCGCGGGGCTCAGGCGGTGGACTTCGATCGCGGCGAGTCCGGCTTCTTCCATGCAGAACTGCAGGTACTGATGCGGCATGGGACGCGTGTGGGTGGGGTCGAGATAGAAGTAGGTCGCGAAGATGGCGAGGCACTCGGGGTTCGGGGTTTCGAGCGCCAGAATGCCGCCGCGCCGAAGCTTCGTGGCGCAGAGGCGGATCATTTCGGGGAGGCGATCGGGCGGGAGATGCTCGACGACCTGCGAACTGAGAATGCCGTCGAATTCTTCATCGGGCTGCGCGGCGAGGAACAGGAAGAGATCGGCCACTTCGGCCTGGAGGCCTTTATCGCGGCATTGCTGGACGCATTCATCGCTGAGGTCGATGCCGCGCGCGGGGACGCCGGCTTCACGCATGACATCGAGGAATTCGCCGCGTCCGCAGCCAATATCGAGGACGTTCTCCTTGCCAGCGAAGATGGGGCGGTAGAACTCCATGTTGCGGCGGATTTCTTCGTCGGTGCCGCGGAAGCGTTCGGCGAAGCGGCTGTAATCGAGGCCAGAGGCGACAGAGGGTGCGGGTGCGACTGGCGCAGCGGATGGCGTGGTCGCGGGCTGCGGCGCGGCGGTGCCGGCGCGGAGGCGGATCAGGCGCAGTTCGGCGTGAATCATCCGCTCATATTGCTCGCGGATTTTTTCGAGATCGGTCCAAAGGCGTTTCTGGATATCGATGCCGGAGCGATCGAGCGCGCCGAGATAATCGCGATGCTGCGCCTGAACGATTTCGCGGAAATTGGCTTCGATCATCGTCACGCGATGCTGGAAAGCGCCCTGGAGATCGGCGGTGGCGCGGAGGAACTGAATTTCGTTGGTGGTCAGTTTTTGTTCCCAGCTCGCGCGCCAGCCGATCCAGTGCTCGCGAATGTCCTTGAGTTCTTTCGCCTCCGCCATCACGGACTCGAGTACGGAGAAACGCTCATTGGTCTGCGCGGCGAGCGTGAGCAGTTCGCGATTCATCGCGGCGAGCGCTTCGATGGTGGCTTCGAGCGCGGTGATGGATTCCCGATTGAAGACGATCTGATCGCGCACGAACCACTGCAATCCGCGCGCAATGGTTTTCTTCACCGTTTGGACCACCTTGTTGACGAGGCCGCCGGCACGCGGATTGACGGCGCCGATGGCAGCGACCTTTGCCTGCGCGGCGTCGCGGGCGTGGACGATGCCCATCAGATCGGTGGACTGGAGCTGGATCGGAGAATAAGCGCCCGAACCGGAGAAAGCGCCGTTACGGTGCGCGCCGCGCACGCGTTCGCGCACCGCCTCCACGATGGCGTTCAACTCGGCGATTTTTTCCGCGTCGCTAGCCACGCCGCGAATTCTTCCCTTTGCCGGATTTGGTGTAAGTAGCTATCATGCGGGATTCCAGACCGCCGCGTGGCGTGAAGTCGCCGGTAACGGTGGCGCTGACGGGCTTGCAGGCCTTCACGATGTCGCGCAGGATGCAGTTGACCGCGTTCTCCTGAAAGATGCCGAGATCGCGGTAGGCGAGCATGTACATCTTGAACGACTTCAGCTCGAGACAGAGCTTGTCCGGAATGTATTGAATCGTGACGATGCCAAAATCCGGCAGGCCGGTTTTGGGGCACACGGAGGTGAACTCCGGATTCGTGATCTCGATTTCGTAGCCAGGGAATTGATTCGGCCAGGTT
>CAZPZE010000724.1:0-1689 GCA_964590625.1 uncultured Solibacteraceae bacterium | reverse complement strand
GCGGAAATCGTGAAGAAGCCCGGCGCGACCGTTGGAATCATCTCGCTCGGAGGCTGCGATCCGGCGGTTCGCGAGGCAGTCGATATCCTGGCGAAGAATGGGCATCCGCTCGATTACATGCGGGTCCGCGGATTCCCGTTCGGCGAGGAAGTGGAGAAGTTCATCGCCGATCACGAATTCTGCTTTGTGGTGGAGCAGAACCGCGACGCGCAATTGCGCACGCTGCTGCTGCTCGAAACGAAAGCTCAGAAAGATCAATTGCGTTCCGTGCTGATCTACGGCGGTTTCCCGCTGAGCGCGAAACATGTTCTGGACGCGGTTGCGTCGCAGGTGGAGGAATTCGATGCCGTCAATCAATAAGCCGCGTGTAGCGCATCCCAGTCTGAAGCGCAATGACGTGGGCCTGACGGTCCGCGATTACGAAGGAACGATGTCGACGCTCTGCGCCGGCTGCGGACATGACTCCATCACCGGGGCGCTGATTCGTTCGCTGTGGGAGCTTTCGGTTCCGCCGCATATGATCGCCAAGATGAGCGGCATCGGCTGCTCGTCGAAGACGCCGACGTACTTCGTAAACGGCGCGCACGGTTTCAACTCGGCGCATGGCCGTATGCCGGCGATTGCGACGGGCGCGAACGCGGCGAATCGCGATCTGACTTACATCGGCATCTCGGGCGACGGCGATTCGCTTTCGATCGGCCTCGGACATCTGTGCCACGCCATCCGCCGCAATCTGAACATGCTGTACGTGATCGAAAACAACGGCGTGTACGGATTGACGAAGGGACAGTTCTCGGCATCGGCCGATGTGGGCTCGAAGAGCAAGAAGGGCGAAGCCAATCTGATGGCTCCTATCGATTCGGTGCAACTCGCGCTCAGCATAGGCGCGACGTTTGTGGCGCGCAGCTTTTCGGGCGACAAGGAACATCTGATTCCGATCCTCAAGGCTGGCCTCAAGCACCGCGGCCTTGCGCTGATCGACGTGATTTCCCCCTGCGTGACGTTCAACGATCATGAGGGCTCGACGCGCAGCTATCTCTACACCCGCCAGCATCTGCATGAGGCGACGGAAGCCAACTTCGTTCCGCCGCAGCATGAGATTGTGGCGGAGATCGCGAAGCTGGGCGGGACGAACGTGACGATGCATGACGGCAGCGTCATCCACTTCACGCGCGTGCCGGACAACTACGACGTGACGGACCGCCTGGCGGCGATGCAGTATCTGCGGGATCATTCCGGTGAAGTCGTCACTGGAATTCTGTATGCAGACGAGAGCGTGCCTGACATGCACGAGATGACCAACACATCGGAAACGCCCCTCGTGCAGGTGCCTTACGAGAAGCTTTGTCCCGGTTCCGCGGTACTGGACGCCCTTCAGGGCCAGTATCGATAAGCAATTCCGGGCCCATGTGGGGCTTCATACTGCTGCGGCTTCTACTGTGTGAATTTGCCCCCGCAGTTCCTATAGAATTGTGGTTTGGGCCCTTTATTGTCCACAGGTTACAGGCGCCCCGCAGCAGTACTTGTGGTGCAGGGTTGCCTTCTCGATTTCGAAGCGCGCGCGGATGCACCGCGCCCTGCCGGTAATTTCTCCATAGAACTCTCACACATTGAAGTCGCCACGCCGCTCGGAAAACCGGAATGTGCGTTCGACTCTCCCCACGCCATTTCGTTGATGGCGGCGATGGG
>CAZPZE010000723.1:0-2568 GCA_964590625.1 uncultured Solibacteraceae bacterium | reverse complement strand
ATCAACAACGCCGGCATCAAGAAAGATCTCCCGCTCATGAAAATGGATGCCGAATCCTGGCGCGACGTCGTCGATACCAACCTCAACGGCGTCTTCAACTACTCCCGCAACGCCATCAGCGGCATGCTCCGCACCGGTGGCGCGATCATCAACGTCACCAGCGTCAGCGGCGTGATCGGCATGGCGGGCCAGACCAACTACTCCGCCTCCAAAGCCGGCGTCATCGGATTTACCAAAGCCCTGGCGAAAGAAGTCGCGCGCTTCGGCGTGCGCGTGAACGCCGTCGCCCCCGGCTTCATCGAAACCGATATGACCTCCGCCATCGACGAAGCCACGCGCAAAAAACTCTACAGCCAGATTCCCTCCGGACAGCCCGGCTCGGCGGCGGACGTCGCCAAACTGGTTTCCCATCTCGCGAGCGACGCCGGCAAGTACGTCACCGGCCAGGTCTGGAATATCGACGGAGGCCTCACCTGAACACTCATCGCGTCTTCGGGCGGGAGTATCCGGTGCGGTACGACGCAATCGTCGTCGGCGCCGGGATTGGCGGATTGTTCTGCGCCAATCTGCTCGCCCAGGGCGGGATGAAAGTTCTGCTGCTCGAGCGCCACTTCATGCTCGGCGGATTCTGCTCCACATTCCGGCGCAAAGGTTTTATCTTTGACGCCTCCACGCATTTCTATCCGCTGCTCGGCAATCCCTCCACCATGACCGGCAAGATCTGCCACGATATCGGGCTGCCCACCGAGTGGATCAAAATGGATCCTGTCGATCAGTTCCATCTGCCCGGCATGCCTCGCTTCGAAGTGCCGGGCGATTTCGTCCCCTACGTGAACCGCCTGAAGGAATGGTTCCCGGACGAAGCCCAGCACATCGATAATTATTTCGCCGAACTGAAACAGGCCTACATGTACGGCCTGCTTTACTACTTCCGCGGCGTCGCCAACGATCAGGTCGAAAAGCTTGAGCAGTACTCGATGGTCGACAAACTCAACGAGCATTTCCGCGACCCTCGCCTCCGCACTCTGCTCATGGGTGACGCGCCGCACTGGGGTTCCCTGCCCGAGCGCACTTCATACGTCTTCGATGCGATGCTGCGGCTCTCCTACTTCCTCGGCAACTACTATCCGAAGGGCAGTTCGCAGAAATTTGCGGATGATCTCGGCCGCGTCTTCACCGACCGCGGCGGCAAAATTCTGAAATGCGCCGAAGTGCATCAGATCACCGCCGAGAACGGAAAAGTCACCGGCGTTCAGGTGCGCACAGTGTCGAAGCGCGATGCCGAGGAATTCCGCTTTGAATCGCCCGTGGTTGTTTCGAACGCCGACGCCCTCCACACCTATCGCGATCTGATCCCCCACGAAAATCGCGATCCCTGGATTCTCGAACACGTGAAACGCCAGAAGCCCACGTTCGCCTGTTTCCTCACTCACATCGGCCTCAAAGGCATGGACCCCGAACAACTCGCCGCAGCCGAAGGCTACTACTGGGGCGAATGCGATCCCGGGGACATCATGAAGAACGTTTTCAAGATTTTCATCCCCACCCATTTCGATCCCGATATCGCGCCGCCCGGCTGCCAGATTCTCATCACGCAGCGTCCGTCGCCGGTTAAGTTTGACGACATTACCGACTGGCCGGCCCACAAGGCGGAAATCGAGGGCCGCACGATGAAACGACTGCGGGAAGTGCTCCCCGGCATTGACGACAAAATCGTGGTAAAGTGCAGTGCTAGCGCGATGACGGCCTTTCGATTTACGAATAACTTAGAAGGTGGGATGCTCGGCTGGGAAATGTCGCCCGCGCAGCTCGGCCGCAATCGTCTGCCGTTCTATACGCCGGTCGAAAACCTCTATCTCACCGGGCACTGGACCCAGCCCGGCGGCGGCATCACGCCGGTTATCGTTTCCGCCCAGCGCGTGGCGAAAATCATCCTCACCGGCAAAGACGAAGGCCGCGCCCTTGCCGCGTCCTACTTCGCATTCAATTCCACGGCCGCCGCCGAGCGCCACAAAGAGGATGTTCCCCGATGAGCGCCTTCGATGCCGACAAACAACGGGCCGTTCTCGATGGCGCCATGCGCCTGTTCGAGCAGTACGACCTGAAAGACATCACGCTCGACAGGCTCACCAAGATCACCGGCATTCCCGCCTTCGATATTCTGCGCGAATACCATTCGAGCGACAACATCCTGAAAGCCGTGCTGGAGCGCGAGCTGGAGCTGATGGCCGCCGCCGCGCAGGCGCCCGAACTGCGCATGCCGGGCGAAACGCTCGGCGATGAGCTGCACGTTCTCGCCGGCGTGATTCTCGATCAGTACCGCAGGCGCTCGAGCTTCCTCGCCAAAATCCTGAATGAGGCGATGCGGAATCCGGATGTCGGCGCGCTGTTTTACCGCACGTTCGTGGTGCAGGGGCGGCTGCTGTTTACCGAATTCCTCAGCGTGCGGAAAGAGCGCAGCGAGCTGCGCGATGACGTGGATGTGGAAGCGGCCGCGGCGATGTTCCTCGCGGCGCTCACCGGCACGTTCATCATGCATGAAGTCTTCGGCGGGCGCAAAGTGGAGCC
>CAZPZE010000722.1:0-2000 GCA_964590625.1 uncultured Solibacteraceae bacterium | reverse complement strand
GAAACACACCTGCTTCGAGCCGGCCCTGCGTGTGCCGCTGATCATGCGGTTTCCCGGCAGGATTGCCACGCGCGTCGTCACCGATTTCACCGAGTCAGTCGACGTTCCCCACACCATCCTGGATTTTCTCGACGTGAAGCCCTTCGATGTGCGCCACGGCCAGAGCCTCAAACCTTATCTGAAGGGCAGCCGTGTCGCAAAACCACGCCAGGAAATCTTCAGCGAATATCTGGAAAACGAGGAAGCGTGCATCCGCACCAAAGACTGGAAGTTTGTGCAGTGCAGTGGGAAGCGCGCACGCACAGACGGCTACGCAATCGCCGGTAACAATGCGCCCGGCCGATACTATCGCCTCTTCGATCTGAAATCCGACCCCAATGAATTTCACAACGTCGCGGATAAACACCCGGACGTCGTGAAAAAACTATCCGGCGTCATGCTGGCCCGTTTCCGGTCAACGCATCCGGAGGCACATCAGGAACCTCCGAACATGGCGATGGCGGATGCGATCGACTGGTATCTGAGACCGCGCGACACGCCTCCACACCCAACCGGCACGATCATTTTCGGCGAGCCTCAGGGAAGCGGTCGTGGACGCGGCGGCAGATAACGCAAGGTGTTAGCATCGGGGCATGGCACTCGCTGATATCGGCCGCGCGCTGACCGGACAGGCGCTCGACACCGCGAAAAGCACCATGCTCGATGCGATTCAGGGCTCGCCGGCGAAACCAGCCCCGGTGCCCGCACCTGCACCAGTTCCTGCATCCGCCGCGGATAACACGGGCAATGTGATCATCAGCCAGATCCAGGCGATGCAGAAGTCACTGAAGGATGATCAGGAACTCGTCGTCCAGTTGCGCGCCGGCGACGACATGATGCGCGTCACCGAAATTTTCATTCCCTCGCCACAAGTCCTCGTGCTCACCGGAAATGACAGCCAGCGCCGCCTCACCCGTATCGTCGCGGCTGCCTCCACCCTGCAGCTCATCTGCAAAGTTCTCTCGGTCGCGCCGGGCGCTCAACCTGTGCGGCTCCGTGTCCTGACGCCCGCGCCTCCGGCCCCGAAGAAATAGTTCAGTTCGCCGTCGGAGTCTGGTTCACCGCATCGATCACGAGAAACTCCACCGGATCTTTCGCCGCCACAATCTTCAGCCCAAGTTGGTGCTCAAATGCCGTGAAGATCAGCGACAGCGGATCCGCGCCCTCGCCGTTCAATATGTAGCCGGTCGTGTCGATCCGCAGATCGTAGCGGTCCGTCAGCCCCGTCTTGTCCACCACCGGTCGCTGCAGAGGCTCGGAAATCTTATCGCAGATGTCCTGGATCGTCGCTCCCTCCGCGATCAGTACGGTTCTGTCTTTCGAAAATTGTGGATCTCCCCTGCGCGCCGATACCAGCAGTTTCGAAGCATCCTTCGCGCTCGAATCGTGCAGCCGCGGTCCGTCCTTCGCAAGCGTCACCTCGTACGTCGGAAGCACTCGCGTCTCCTGATGCAATTTCAGGCCGAATCGATCCGCAAGCAGCCGCCGAAGCATCACTCGCAGATGCTCTTCATCGACGGGACTCGCCGCCTTTGCCACAATGTCAAATCGGGTTTCCTTCAGCCAGCCCGGCCCCTCAATCTGCTCCGGCTGCATCTCATACGCCCATTGCAGGCAGCGGGAAAGATCATATCCCCGCATCACGAGATTGCCGGGATTCACGCCCAGGACTGACCCGCGCACCTCGCCCTGCGAAGGGCGGACGGTGGCCACTTCAAACGAAGAATTTTCGGCCCCCTGCGCAAAACCCGCGGCAGCGATCAATATGAGGAAAATTGCATTCCGGCTCATCTGACGGTGATACGCGCCGCGTGGCGCGAGGTTCACATCGTCAGACCAGAACCGTAAAGGCCGTTTCTGTGCGCTGCACCGGCCGGTACAGCGTATCGCGCTCCACCGGCGTTCTGCCCGCGAGCCGGATCAGCCGCAGCAACTCCGTCCGCCGCAGCGACTGCGCCACC
>CAZPZE010000721.1:0-7851 GCA_964590625.1 uncultured Solibacteraceae bacterium | reverse complement strand
CAGCCACGTCGGACGACTGTTGCCACGGAACCGCCAGAGCCGAGCCCGCCGCTTCCACTGCTTCCACAATTTTCAGCAGAAGCCGCTGCTGTATGCCCAGGAACTCGTCGTAGTCCGCCGTCGTGATGTAAGCGAAAATCTCCACGTCGAGTGAATACACGCCCGGCCCGACAAACCGCACCGGGATGTTGCCAATCTCCGCCTTCGGCTCGCTCTTCAGAATGTCCACACAGTCCGCCAGAATCTTCTGGAGCTGGGCCGATGTCGTGTCCTTCCTCAAATTGAGAATGGGATGAAACCAGACCTTGTCCCTCGGGGAAAAATTCTCGAGTTGCATCGTGGAAAATGTGCCGTTGGGAATGCTGACCACCGTGCGGTCCAGCGTGCGGATGCGCGTGGATCGCAGACCGATATCGATCACCGTCCCCACCTGATTGCCCCACTTGCAGAAGTCCCCCACCAGCACCGGGCGGTCGCCGATCACCGAGATGCCACCGAACAGATTCTCGATCGTCTTCTGCGCGGCGAGCGCCACCGCAATGCCGCCGACACCGATGCCGGCCAGCACGGTCGAAACACTGATTCCCCACGCATTCAGCACGCTGAGCAGGACGATCATGTAGAGCGCGGCTTTCGCGATCTGCCTTCCCAGCGGCAGAATCGAATAGCTGATCGCCTGCACTCGTGGATCAAGATGCGAGTGCCACCGCTCGGCCAGAATATCCACCAGCAGTCCGGCAGCCCAGGCGAGCGCCAGTGAAAACCCGAGTCCCGCAAATCGCTCGAGGAACAGACGCGGAATCGATGAAGGCGGCGCCAGTGCGATCGCGGCCCGGAAACCAAGCGACCAGAGCAGCAGCCGCAGCGGTCCGCGCAGAACCGGAGTGAAAAGTTTTGAATGAAAAATTTTCGCAAGCGTGAGTGAGATCGCCGAGACCAGGACCCACAACACGATCGCCGCGCCCAGCAACGCCATCCAGCGCCATATCGGTGTCTGCCAGACCTGAATCGTGACCAGTTGCTGCGGAAGCTGTTTTTCAAGCCAGTTCTCCGTCAGCATTTTGTGCGCGTCGGGAATCAGCTTCACGCTGTCGGCCGAAACCACCCAGACCCGCAGCCCGTTGCGGAGCTCCACCTTCTCCATCTGCAGGTCGATATTGCTCTGCCTCACGTGAAACGTCGCGAGATGATCGACGCGCGGTGCGAGATTATCGGATTGGTCGCCGTCCGGATCGTGGCTCAGCGTCGCGATGTCGAAGCCCGTATCGTCAAGCAGGTCCTCGAGCTGCTGTGCCAGGTCCGGTCCCTGTTTCGCGCGGTCAGCCGTTGACCAGGACCGCAGGTCGAGATACCGCTGCGCCTTGAAATAGTCGTGCGAATGCGCGGCTTCGAGGAATTGATAGATCGAACTCTGAGGGCTCGTCCTTCCCAGCGGATCGGTGGCGGGTGGCGTGCCCGCCGGCGCGGAATTCCCCGCCGGCGGCGCCTGTGCGGACGCCAGCGCGACAGCCGCGAACGCGGCAACAAGAAGTCTTCGGATCACTCGGAGAGTCGAAGCACGTACCATACCGAATATTTAATCGCGCTTCAGGACCCGGCCCATGTCGAGCTTGAAAGAAGGCTGGCCGCGCGTCCCGCTGATCACGATCGGAAGCACGGTCCCAGCGCCGTCGCGGCTCAGCCAGGGGTCGGCAAGTTTGAGCAGCTTACTCTTCCATCCGGTGGTCATCTGCGACGCTTTCGCATCCAGCTTCGCCGTTCCCCGGAAATCGATCTCTCCGGTTCGCAACTGGTAACCGCCTGCCATCGCGACATGTGCGCCCGGCACATCGAACTTCAGGTCCGGCAGCCCGAGGTGCTCATGCCCCATGTGGAACGATCCGTGAAAATCGGCAGCGACGTTCGGATCGTGATTCTCGGGATCGCCCAGCGCGCGATGGCTGAGCGCCGCGATCTTCCCCTGCACGTCCGGGCTCGAAAACCTCACGCCCTCCAGCCCGAAGGTGCCATCCAGCTCAAGCCGCGAGATCACTTCGTTCTCGCCTGGCGGAATCTTGACTTTGGTATCGAAATGAATGCCGCCGGTCATCGGTGGCGTGGTGCTCTTGAGCGCAAGCTTCAGGAAATCTTCGAGCCGCGCATGCTGTTTCGGGCCCACCTTCGCAGTTAACAGAATGGTCTTGTGCTTTTCCTCTGACCCGCGGTCGATCGCGCCCAGCACATCGAATTCCGACTGCCCCAGCTTCGCGCGCACCGGATGCAGCACCGTGTTGCCGTTCGTGCCGTCCACCGTGGCTTCGAATTGCGTGTGGAGCGGCACCCGGTGCCCGCCGATCTTGAGCGCGAAATCGGGCGTCTCGGTGGTACCCTTCACTTCGATACTGTCGAGCTCGCCTTTGAATTCGCCGTTCGAAGAGAGAATCCCCGAGATTCCTTTGAACACCGAAAGATCGGCATCGCGGAACGTGTACTTGCCCGAGAGCGGCGTGTTGACGGGCGCTTCCGAATCCCACGGTCCGAACATTCCATCCGCGTGAATCAGCCCCGGCGGCTTCGGATTCGTGAGCAGCGCGTGATACGTCATCGGCTGCCGACGCCCCACCGAATGGAGCGTCAGGTTATTAATGTCGAAGATAAGCGGATCGTGCGTTGGATCTTTGGGCGTGATTTCGAGCGTGGTCCCATCGGCGACGACCTCATCCAGAATGAACGCCTCCGTCGTCGCCTTCTTCGCCCCCGAATCCGGCGAATTGTCTTCGCGCCGCGGCGGACGAATATGGAGCCCCTGCAGAATCAGCCGTCCCAGATGCTTCGGTGAACGGAAAAAGCCGGCGAGATTCGCGTCGAACTGGAAGTGCTTCAACTGGATCATCGGCGGCTTGCTGTGATCGCCATGAAACCAGAGCGTCAGGTTGTTCCCGGAAGCGTGGACCTCCGGAAACAACGCAATTTCGAGATCCCCCAACTGAACATCGCTGTCATACCGCTGTTCCAGCCGCGCAATGAGGTAATTCCGCGCCATCGGCTGGAAACGCGCGATCAGGACCGAGGCAACAACAATCAGTCCCATGATGAGCCCCGCCAGCGAAAAGAGGACGATCCGAATCCACCGCCCTCGTTTGCTTTCACCCGGTGCGCTCACGATTGCTGGCAGAGCAATTATCTGTCCTTTATACGTGGCGCAATTCCGGAAGCTCCGTTTCCACGTATGAAATCAACCGCTCTCTCGCCGCGTCCCCATACACCCGCCGATATTGAGCAACAGTCTGAGCACAACTCCAGAGCGCATGGCCTCGTGAGTCCCGGGGCGCCGGAGGAGGTAAGCCAGGGGAACGAGTGAGCGCTTCAACGCGTTCGAATCCGTGCCCCTCCCGCAGGATTTCGCCGATCTCTTTCCATACCGCAATCGCGGCGACCGCCCGCGCCCAGAGGCCGCTCGCTTCGGAACCGGCGAACTCGCCTCCCAGGAAGAACACGCCGGTAAGCGCGAGCGTCACCTCGACGACGTTCGCTCCAGGATGCCCCAGTCCTCTTCCGGACCCTCCACCACCGCCCTTCGGCACCTCTTCCGGAGTGGGCGGACGAACGTCCGAGTTATCCCCCACAGGCCCGCCCTCGCTGATATACCGCTTCGAACCCGGCAGGATGTGACGCCAGTAGTCCATCGGACTCGAAGGACGCTGGACAATCACATCGTTCCAGCTCCGCGTCTGCGGAATGACCCGGCCATCGGTCTGTTCATGGCGCCAGACCACCTCCATCGAGACAATCGGCTTCCCCGATTGATTCAGCAGAATTGCGGAAGTCGCGCGTTTCTCCGGATCGACGGTCCCGACCCACATTCGGTACAGGTTCGGAGGCATCCCCGCCGGCGGATTTTCGGTGCGCCGCTGGATATCCTCCAGCAGCGCATCATACTCAGGCGACGTATTCGGTACGAGGATCAGTCCGTACTCCGGAAGATCCTCGCACCGAAAAGTCATGCCGTTATCCTGCCTGCCATTGGGCTTGACGCCGTCGCATAGAGCTTCTTCTCCATGCGGCCGGCCTCGTACGCCAGACGTCCCGCCTCCACCCCGAGTTTCATCGCGATCGCCATCTTCCCGGCATCGTCGGCCGCGGCGATCGCAGTGTTCATCAAAACGCCGTCCGCCCCGAGCTCCATCGCGAGCGCAGCGTCAGAAGCTGTACCAACGCCCGCATCGACTATCAGCGGCACTTCCGTAATCCGTTCGCGCAGGATGCGCAGGTTCGTCGTGTTCTGAATTCCCAGCCCGGAGCCGATTGGCGCGGCCAGCGGCATCACAGCCGCGGCCCCGGCATCGATCAGGCGGCGGGCGTTCACCAGATCATCGTTCGTATACGGCAGCACGACAAAGCCTTCTTTCGTAAGCACGCGCGTTGCCTCCACCAGACCAGCGTTATCCGGAAAGAGCGTCTGTTCATCGCCGATGACTTCGAGCTTCACCCAATTCGAGAGCCCGACTTCGCGGCCGAGACGCGCCGTGCGGATCGCCTCATCGGCGGTGTAGCAGCCGGCGGTGTTCGGGAGGATGAACATCTTCTCTCTATCGATGTAGTCCAGCAGAGATTCTTTGGAGCGATCGGTGAGGTTCACGCGCCGCACCGCGACGGTCACGACTTCGGCGCCGGAAGCGGCATGGCAGCGCGCCATTTCCTGGAAGCTGCGGTACTTTCCGGTGCCGATCAGGAGACGGGAGCGGAAAGTCCGGCCAGCGACAATAAGGGGCATATCCTTCATTCTAGAGGGCGGAGCATCTGGTTACTCTCCGCCGCGTACTGTACAATAGATTTGAGGTAGGCGTTATGCAGATTCCAAATCACTTCCTGGTCGCCAATATCTTCTCCGGCCCAGATATCCTCGTTGTTCTGGGCATTGCTGTGCTGCTGTTCGGCGGCAAGAAACTTCCGGAACTGGCGAAGGGTCTGGGTGAAGGCATCAAGAGCTTCAAAGAGGCCGTGAAGGAAGAAGAAAACAAGCCGTCCACACCGCCCCCGGCGGCGACGGCAGAGCCCAAGAAGCAGGAATAGCGCTTCCCCAATTCCGCCGGCAACACAGGCGGCCAAAGGCTCCACGAAAAGTTCGGCTCATCAGAGCAACCAAAAACAAACCCCGTAAGCGCCGCGAGACGCTTACGGGGTATTGAGTTTTCAGATCCCGAAAAAACTTACTTCTTGGCCTTCGGCGGAACGATCGCGTCCTTAGCCGATTTGGCGACGCGGAACTTCACGACCTTCTTGGCGGCAATCTTGATGGTTTCGCCGGTCGCCGGATTGCGGCCCATGCGAGCCTTCCGGTCCACGCGCACGAGACGGCCGATGCCGGGCAGCACGAAGAGACCGTTCTTCTTCACTTCGCTGATCGCCAGACCCGAGAGACCGTCGAGAATCGAGCGAGCCTGCTTATTCGTCACTTCACCCTTTTCCGCCAGCGTGCGGACCAACTGGGTCTGCGTCATTCTTTTTGTTGTTGCCATTGAACCTCCCGATATGTTAGTGCGAGACCCGAAATGTGTCCGGAACCCTTATTTTAAAGGCCTCCGAAGCACCTCGTGTCCTCGCGTCGATTATCATCATACGGGACACGCGGTTCGAAGGCAAGCGAAAACATGCGAAAAATGGCCGTTTTCCGCATGTTTTTTAAGGTGAGGGCCGTTTCAGCGGTACTACGCCGCGCTAAGAGCGCTGTGGTGCGGCGCGGGCGATCGCGTGCTGTTCCGCGGCGGACGCGCGGGAGCGCGGAATGCGGGCTATCGCGTGCTGCTCCGCGGCGGACGCACGGTAGCGCGGAATATGTCGATATCGTGCCGGCGTGCATGCATGTCTCCAAAAAGCAAAAGCGGCGCTTTCGCGCCGCCTTTGTTACAGCCTTCGTTGTATACCGCCTGACTACGCCGTGCGCGACATCTCCGCCTTATCGCCCGCGATCGCGCCCTGCGCCGCCGCCAGCCGCGCGATCGGCACGCGGTACGGCGAGCAGGAAACGTAATTCATGCCGACCTTCTGGCAGAACTGCACCGAGCTCGGTTCGCCGCCGTGCTCGCCGCAGATGCCGACTTCGAGATCGGGACGGCCCTTGCGGCCCGCGTCCACAGCCAGTTTGACGAGTTTGCCGACGCCTTCCTGGTCGAGCACCGCGAACGGGTCGGCCTTGAAGATTTTGGCGTTTTCGTAGTCCTTCTGGAACTTCGTGTAGTCGTCGCGCGAGAGGCCCATCGTGGTCTGGGTGAGATCGTTCGTACCGAACGAGAAGAACTCCGCCTCGCCCGCCACGCGGTCCGCGGTGAGCGCGGCGCGCGGGATTTCGATCATCGTCCCCACCATGTAATGAACCTTCGTGCCCGCCTTCTTAAACACTTCTTCGGCGACGCGCACCACGATGTCCTTCTGGTTCTTCAGCTCTTCCACCGAGCCGATCAGCGGAATCATGACTTCCGGAATGACCTTGACGCCCTTCTTCGCCACCTGCACGGCGGCTTCGAAGATGGCGCGGGCCTGCATTTCCGTGATCTCCGGATAGGTGATACCGAGGCGGCAGCCGCGGTGGCCGAGCATCGGGTTGAACTCATGGAGTTCTTCCACGCGGTGCAGGAGTTCCGGCAACTGCTTCTTCAGATCTTTCACCGGAATCGTGTAGCGCTCGGACATTTCCTTCTTCGTCTTCGCGTCGGCGTAGGGCAGAAGTGCGCAATCGACCATGAGGTTCTCGCGCTTGGGCAGGAACTCATGGAGCGGCGGGTCGAGCGTGCGGATGACCACCGGGAATCCGTCCATCGCCTTGAACAGACCGGCGAAGTCGGAGCGCTGGTACGGCAGGAGCTTCGCGAGCGCGGCCTTGCGGCTCTTTTCGTCGCGAGCCAGAATCATCTGCTGAACGAACGGCAGGCGGTCTTCGGCGAAGAACATGTGCTCGGTGCGGCAGAGGCCGATGCCTTCGGCGCCGAACTCGCGGGCCACCTTCGCGTCGCGCGGGATATCGGCATTCGCGCGAACACCGAACTTGCCGCGGAACTCGTCGGTCCAACTCATGAACTTGCCGACCGACGCGTGACGGAGGTTGGGTTCCATCGTTTTGGCCTGGCCGAGGAAGACGTCGCCCGTGGTGCCGTCGATCGAAATGAAGTCGCCTTCCTTGACCGTGATGGTCTTGCCCCCGACTGAGGCGGTGAACGTCTTCGCCTTCTCATCGATGCGGATGGAACTCGCGCCCACCACGCAGGGACGGCCCATGCCGCGGGCCACAACGGCCGCATGGCTGGACTTGCCACCGATCGCCGTCAGAATACCGCGCGAAACGTCCATACCGTGGATGTCATCCGGCGTGGTTTCTTTGCGAACGAGGAGCACGGGGCCTTTGTCCGACATTTCCACTGCGTCTTCGGCCGAGAACGCGACGCGCCCCACGGCCGCGCCGGGCGAAGCCGAGATGCCCTGGGTGATCTTCGTCAGTTCCTTGATGGTCTTCGTATCGAACACCGGGTGCAGAAGCTGATCGAGCTGCGAAGGCGCCACGCGCATGATGGCTTCCTGCTTCGTGATCATGCCTTCTTCCACCATGTCCACCGCGATGCGGACGGCGGCCGGACCGGTGCGCTTGCCATTGCGGGTCTGAAGCATGTAGAGCTTCCTCTCCTGAATGGTGAACTCGAAGTCCTGCATGTCCTTGTAATGCTTTTCAAGATTCGTCGTGATGCTGACGAGCTGCTGGTAGGCCTCGGGCATCACCTTTTCGAGATCGGAGATCGGCTCGGGAGTGCGGATACCGGCCACCACGTCTTCGCCCTGCGCGTTCAGCAGGAATTCGCCGTAGAAGACCTTTTCGCCGCTGCC
>CAZPZE010000720.1:0-1626 GCA_964590625.1 uncultured Solibacteraceae bacterium | reverse complement strand
GGCACGCGCGGGTTAGGACTGGCGGTGACGCAACGGCTGGCAGCGGATGGTTACGACGTGGTGGCGACAGGGCGGAAGCTCTCGCCGCAGCTCGAAGAGATGATCGCGAAGCATCCGGACGGGAACGTCCGGTTCGCGCAGGTGGATTTTGAAAATACAAGCGGGATCCGCGAGAACGTGAAACGCATTCTGGCAGAAACGAATCAGGTGTTCGGGCTGGTGAACAACGCCGCGATCGGCGACGATGGCGTGCTGGCGACGATGCACGATTCGCAGATCGAACGCATGCTGCAGATCAATTGCCTGGCGCCGATACTGTTCACGAAGTACGTCTGCCGCGCGATGCTGACGAAAGGCGACGGGCGCATTGTGAACATCTCGTCGATCATCGCGAATACGGGTTTTTCGGGTTTGTCGGTTTACGCGGCGTCGAAAGCCGCGATGGTGGGTTTTACGAAGTCGCTCGCCCGCGAGCTGGGGAAGGCGAATATCACGGTCAACGTGATCGCGCCCGGCTATATGAGCACCGATATGACGCAGGGGCTGCAGGGCGCGAAGCTGAAGCAGATTGAACGGCGGAGTCCGCTCAGCCGGCTGGCGCAAACCGCGGATGTGGCGGAGGCGGTCGGGTTCCTGATGGGACCAGGGGGACGCTCGATTACGGGAGCAACGATTACGGTCGACGCCGGGTCGACCGCATAGAGGAGCTATGGCGAAGGACCCTGTCTGGATCGATTACGAAGACCGCTTCGCAGAAGCGTATCGCCGGTTCGCGGAAGCCGAATTCGGGCGCGAGTGTTATCAGGCGGAGCAGAGTTATATTGACTGGCTGTACAAAGAAAATCCGCATTCGCTCGGCTACAAGGATTTTTCGATCGGAATGGTGGGGGATCGCGTGATCGGGTGCATCCACAAGATGTATCTGCCGTGGACGATCGGCGGCGAGCGGGTACGCGTGCCTTCGCTGCACAATCTGATGATGGCGGGCGAGTACCGGTCGGGTGGCGGATTCTGGCTGCTGAAGCGTTCGCTCAATCGCGAGCGGCATGCGGTGATTCCGAGTTCGCTGCCGCCGCTTTCGATTGTGTATCGCCAGATGAAGTGCCAGCGAGTGCCGGCGCAGTGGTTCCGGACGATTGTGCGGCCGATTGCCGGCGGGATACGGATGCTGCTGAACCGCATACGACACACACCGAATGCGGATGTGCGGCGGTTGAGCGGGAATATGACGATCGCGGGGTGTCCGGTTACGACGCAGCCGGGCGCCGATGAGCTGGGACGGCTGGCGGAAGCGCTGCGGCGGTCGCAGGGGATCGATCATGTGGACTGGAATGAAGAGAGCGTGCGGTGGCGGTTCTTTCATCCATTTGGTCCGCTGCATGGGTATGCGCGGCTGGGATCGGCCGATCAGTTTGCGCTGATTTCCCTGGGGCCGCGGGATGGACTGGGGGCAGGCCGGCTGATCTATATTTCGGATGAGTCATCGACGACGGAGGGGATCAGGAAGGTACGGCGGGTTCTGACAGCGGCGGGCGCGCATGTGGCGCTGGCGATGACGTCGCACGACCGGGTGGCGAGTTCGCTGCTGGCGGGCGGATTCCGGGCTTATCCGTTCGAGCAGGAGAC
>CAZPZE010000719.1:0-2487 GCA_964590625.1 uncultured Solibacteraceae bacterium | reverse complement strand
CCGCAGAGCCTCGCCGCCGCCTTCACACGTCTCGAAAAACTCCTGCGGCGCTAACTCAATTCCCGCTGCAGTTCCTCCAAAACCCGCAGCGCCTCCACTGGCCGCATCTCATCAATCTTCAGCGCGCGAATCCGTTCCTTCAACTCATCCGTCCCGGGCTCGAACAAACGAATCTGCACCGGCGCAGCAGACGGCCCACGCTCCGGAGCAATCTCATGCTGCCGCAGAACCTCACGCGCGCGCTCAATCACCGTGGCCGGCAATCCCGCCAGCCGCGCTACTTCGATTCCATAGCTGCGGTCGGCTTTCCCAGGCTCCACTTTGTGGAGAAAGATGATGCGATCGCCCGCTTCCTTCACGCTCACGCTCAGATTGCGCACGCCATCCAACTGCCCCGCCAGTTCCGTCAGCTCGTGATAATGCGTCGCGAACAGCGTCTTCGCCGCGGTAATGGCGGAAATGTGCTCCACCACCGCCCACGCGAGCGAAAGCCCGTCGTAAGTCGCCGTGCCACGCCCGATCTCATCGAGAATAATGAAACTGCGCGGCGTCGCCGTGTTGAGGATGACCGCCGTCTCCGTCATCTCCACCATAAACGTGGAACGCCCGCGCGCCAGATTGTCTGACGCGCCGATCCGCGTGAACACCCGATCGATCAGGGGCAGGGAAGCCGCCGCCGCGGGCACGAACGAACCCATCTGCGCCAGAATCACAATCAGCGCCGCTTGCCGCAGATAGGTGCTCTTGCCACCCATATTCGGCCCGGTAATGAGCGCAATGCGATCCGCACCGCTGTTCAGGTAAAGATCGTTTGGGATGAAACGGCCGGCTTCCTCGCCCGCCAGCTTCTCGATCACCGGATGCCGCCCCGCCGCGATCCGCATCTCTCCGTCGCCCGAAAACACCGGACGGGTGTACCGATTCTCCGCCGCCACCTGCGCCAGCGCCGCCGCGACGTCGAGTTCCGCAACCGCCGCCGCAGTCGCACGAATCCGCTGCGCCTGATCCGCCGCCCGCTGACGCAATTCCTGGAAAATCCGCTTCTCGATCTCGAGAATGTTCTCTTCCGCCGAAAGAATCTTGTGCTCGTATTCCTTCAGCTCCGGAGTCGTAAACCGCTCGGCATTCACCAGCGTCTGCTTGCGCTCATAATCGGCCGGCGCCAGATGCAGATTCGCTTTCGAGATCTCGATGTAATACCCGAATACGTTGTTGAACCGCACCTTCAGCGACGAGATGTTCGTCCGCGTCCGTTCACGCGCTTCGATCTGCGCGATCACCTGCCGTCCGTTCTGGCTCAGATCGCGCAGCTCGTCGAGCTCCGCGTCATAACCCGCCCGCACCGTGCCGCCATCGCTGATGTTCACCGGCGGCGTATCGGAGAGCGCCGCCACAATCGGACCGCTGATCTCCGGCACCGGATCGAGCCGCGTGAACGTCTCCGCCAGCCGTCCGGAAAGGGGCCGCGAAGCCAGCCGCGTCGATTCCGCCAGCTTCGGCATCTGCTCGAGCGACTTGCCCAGCGCGTGCAGATCCCGCGGACCCGCGCTCGCGATCGTCACCTTCGCCAGCAGCCGCTCCATATCGAGCACCGGCGCAAGCTGTTTGCGCAGTTCCGCGCGCAGAATCGTATCGCCCGCCAGATCGCCCACGGCATCGAGCCGCGCTTCGATCTCCACCTGATCGAGCGACGGACGCAGCAGCCTCTGCCGCAGCAATCGCCCGCCCATCCCCGTCGCGGTCTGATCCAGAATTGCAATTACCGTGGCGTTGCTGTCGCTGCCGCTCGAAGAAAAAATCGGCTCGATGAGTTCGAGATTCCGCACCGTCACGGCATCGAGCACCATGTTTTCCGCGCGATCGAAATAGCGCGGCGGATCGAGATGATCGAGCGCCGCCCGCTGCGTGTCCCGCAGATAATGGAGCACCGCGCCCGCCGCGCCCACCGCCGCCCCACGATTGGCCAGCCCGCAGCCATCGAGCGAATGCAGCCGGAAGTGTTCCCGCAGAATGCGATCGCCGTAGTCGGTCGTGAAAACCCAATCTTCGAGCTCAGTCGCCACCCATCGCGTCTGCTCGGCTTTCGGAAAAAGCGAATGCTCCCCCGCTATCAGCACCTCACGCGCGCCGATGCTTTCCAGCAGCCCCGCCAGCTCGTCAGAAGCAACCTCGGTAGCGCGAAACTCGCCGGTCGAAACATCGACATACGCCACCCCGGACCGCGCACCAAACCGCGCCACGCCCGCCAGATAATTGTTCTCGTGCGACCGCAGCAGATGCGCATCTGTCGCCGTCCCCGGCGTGACGATGCGCGTCAGTTCCCGCCGCACCAGCTTCTTCCCGGCTGACGGCGCCTCCATCTGATCGCAGATCGCGACCCGATAGCCCTTCCCAATCAGCCGCGCGATGTACCCTTCGGCCGAATGAAACGGCACCCCGCACATCGGAATCGCCTGGCCCTTTTCCTTATTTCGAGCCGTCAGCGTG
>CAZPZE010000718.1:0-2417 GCA_964590625.1 uncultured Solibacteraceae bacterium | reverse complement strand
TTCGCCGAATTTCCTGTTCCGCGAAGAGCCGGATCCGGCAACCGTGAAGGCGGGCGGAGTTTATCGCCTGAACGATTTTGAGCTGGCATCGAGGCTTTCGTATTTCCTCTGGAGCAGCATGCCTGATGAGGAACTTTTCAGTCTGGCGGCGAAGGGAACACTGCACCAGCCGGCCGTGCTCGATGAGCAGGTGCGGCGCATGCTCGCGGACCCGAAGGCGAAGGCGCTCGTAACGAGTTTCGCCGGGCAGTGGCTCTTTCTCCGCAATGTGGAGTCGGATAAGAAAGACCACGATCTTTTCCCCGAGTACGATCAGGCGCTTCGCGACGATTTCAAGACCGAGACCTCGTTGTTCTTTGACAGCGTGCTGCAGAACAACGGCAGCGTGCTCGATCTGCTGCGAGCCAATTACACATTCCTTGACGAACGGCTGGCGAATTTCTACGGCGTGCCCAACGTCTACGGGCCGGCTTTCCGCAAAGTTGTTCTGGAAGATGTGAATCGTCACGGTTTGCTGGGGCAGGGCAGCCTGCTGGCTGTAACGTCGTATCCGAACCGAACGTCTGTAGTGCAGCGCGGTAAGTGGATTCTGGAAAACCTGCTCGGAACGCCGCCCCCACCGCCGCCACCGGACGTCCCCGCCCTGAAGCCGCACGGCTCGGACGGTAAACTGACGCTGCGCCAGGCGATGGAGCAGCATCGCGCGAATCCGACCTGCGCGGTTTGCCATTCGCGGATGGATCCGATTGGGTTTGCGCTCGAAAACTTCAACGCGATCGGCAAGTGGCGCGTTTTGGACGAGACAGGGGCAAAGATTGATTCGTCGGGCACGCTCCCGGGCGGGGTCGCATTTAACGGCCCAGCGGGCCTTTCGAAGTTGTTGGTGACGGATAAGAAAATGGAGTTCGTCAACACCTTCACTACGAAGCTGATGACGTATGCGCTCGGACGGGGCGTCGAATCGTATGACGAACCGGTAATTCGTTCGATAACGAGGGATGCGGCGAAGGATGATTTCCGTATGTCGTCCCTTATCATGGGCATTATTCACAGCGCGCCTTTCCAGATGAGGAAATCCGCGGAAGACGTAACCCTCGCCAGCAAGCGAGACTAAGGAAGGCAGAAGATGCTGCTCACTAAAAAGACGATTGCGCGACGCTCATTCCTGAGAGGACTTGGAGTCACGGCGGCCCTGCCGCTGCTCGATGCGATGATCCCGGCAATGGGTACTGCCGCGGAACTGGCGGCTTCGAAGTCCCCGGTGCGGCTCGGCTTCGTCTATGTGCCGAACGGCATTATCAACCTGAAAGGCGAGTGGAAACCGGCCGCGACCGGCACGAGCTTCGAGTTCGCCTCCACCATGAAGCCTTTGGAGCAGTACAGGGAGCATCTTCTCGTCGTGAGCGGACTCACCCAGAACGGCGGTCGTGCGCTTGGTGACGGTCCGGGGGATCACGCTCGCGCGGGCGCTACATGGCTGACCGGTGTCCACCCGAAGAAGACGGAAGGCGCCGACATTCACGCCGGTATTTCCGCCGATCAGATTGCGGCGCGCGAACTCGGTCGCCAGACGCAGATTGCGTCGATGGAACTCGGGCTCGAAGCCGCCGGCCTCGCGGGCGGATGCGATTCCGGCTACAGCTGCGCATACACGAATACGGTTTCCTGGCGCTCGCCCACGACGCCCAACCCGGTGGAAGTCAATCCCCGGGCGGTGTTCGAACGGATGTTCGGCGATGGCCAGAGCAACGATCCGGCGGCGCGGCTCGCGCGCATGAAGGAAGATCGCAGCATTCTGGACTTCATGATGGAAGACGTTTCGCGCATGAAGACCGGTCTGGGCTCCCGCGATAAGAACAAGCTCGCAGAGTACCTGGATGCGATCCGCGATATCGAACGCCGCATTCAGCTCGCGGAAGCGCAGAACGCGAATTTCAAGATGCCGCTGATGGATAAGCCGCTCGGCATCCCTGAGGATTTCGAAGAACACGCGAAGCTGATGGTCGACCTGCAGGTGCTGGCGTTCCAGGCGGACCTGACCCGCGTCGGTACGTTCATGATCGCGCGCGAAGGCAGCAACCGCCCGTACCGCCAGATCGGCGTGCCGGATGGCCACCACTCGGTGACGCATCACCAGCAGGATCCCGAGAAGATCGAGAAGACGATCAAGATCAACGAGTATCACGTCAAGACCTTCGCTTACTACGTGGAAAAGATGAAGAACACGCAGGACGGCGACGGCTCACTGCTCGATCACTCCATGCTGCTCTATGGAAGCAGCATCAGTGACGGCAACCGTCACACGCATGACGACCTGCCGCTGGTTCTCGTGGGGGCGGCGAACGGACAGCTCAAGGGCGGCCGTCACATCGCCTATCCGGACGAAACCCCGATGAACAATCTGCTGATGACGATGC
>CAZPZE010000717.1:0-2250 GCA_964590625.1 uncultured Solibacteraceae bacterium | reverse complement strand
CGACGCCCCGTAGAACTCCTTATAGAACGCCTTCACATCGTCGAGCGTGACTTTCTTCAGATCTTCAATCTGCTCGTCGATACTCCGCGGATGCCGCACATCCGTTCGCGGAAACGGGCTGATGTTCGCCTGCAGCGCCTGACTCGCCAGAACGTTCGGCTCCGTGCGGCCGCGCTCAATACCGGTAATCATCTGCTGCCGGATCTGCTCGAAATCGGCTTCGGGAAACGCGGGATCCTTCAGGATCTCCGCCATCAGCCGCATCGCCGGAATCAGATTTTCCGATGTCGTCCGGATCGAGCCGGACACAGCCGCCAGCGCGCCGCCCGCTCCCCGGCCTCCGCCGCGGCCCACGTTGATTGTGGCGTTCAGCTTCTGGATGGCATCGGCAATCTGCTGCCGGTTCATCGTGCTGGTGCCGCGCATCAGCAGCGCGCCCGCCATCTCGGCGGCCGCATATTTTCCGTTCAGCGATTTCTCATCGCCGAACCGCAGCGTCATGCTGAGATCCACCAGATCGCCGCGCGTCGCCTTTGGCAGGAGCGCGAGCCTGATGCTGCCCGGAAGCTGCGTGCGAATGATGCGCTTCTCCACCGCCGCCGGCACCGTTTCGAGCACTTCGCCTTCCTGGACCGTCACGTTCGGCTTGTACTCGGAAAGAAGCTTATCGATCGATGGCGCTTCCGGCACAACCGTGCGGTCCGGCGCCTTGTCCGGAATGAACACGCCCACCGTGCGATTCGAATCCTTCAGATACAGCTTCGCCACGCGAACGATATCTTCCGGCGTGACGGCCTTGATCTCCTGGTAGTTCGTAAACAGCAGCCGCCAGTCGCCATCCGCCACCACTTCGGTCAGAACGTCCACCGCCATCCCCTGCGTGTTCGAGAACTCGCGATCCATGCGCTGGATAATTCGTTCCTTCGCGCGGTCCACTTCCTCTTTCGTGGGCGGTTCATTGACCAGCCCCGAAATCGTCTGGAGCATCGTCTTCTTCACATCGTCCAGATCCTGGTCATTGCTGAGACGCGCGCTGAATTGGATCAACCCGGGGTCGTGAGGCTCGGAAACTGACATCGACGCCGACATCGCCTTCTTGTTATCGACCAGCGCCTTGTAGAGCCGCCCCGTGCCGTTCGGCCCCTCCATGATTCCCGACGCCACTTCAAGCACAGCCGAATCCGGATTCGCCATCGACGGCCCGTGATAGGCCATGATGATGTTCTTGCCGTTACCCACGCGGCGCAGCTCCACTGTGCGCTCGCCATCCTGCGGAGGCTCGACGGTGTACGTCGCATCCAGCTTGCGAGCAGGACGCGGAATCGCGCCCACCGACGTCATCACCATTTGCAGCGTCTTCGCCGGATCGATCTGCCCGCCAATGATCAGCACCGCGTTATCCGGCTGGTAATACTTCTTATAAAATGCTTCCAGCCGGTCGATCGGCACGCGCTCGATATCAGCCAGCGAACCGATCGTCGACTTGCCATAGTTGTGCCACAGATAAGCCGTCGATGAAACGCGCTCATCCAGAATCCGCACCGGATCATTCTCGCCGCGCTCGAACTCGTTGCGCACCACGGTCATTTCCGTATCGAGCAGCGGCTTCTCGATCCTCATATTGACCATGCGCGTGGCTTCGAGACCCAGCGCCCACTTCAGATTTTCGTCCGAAGCGCTGACGGTTTCGAAGTAATTGGTGCGATCCACATCCGTGGTGCCATTCCACGCCGCGCCATGATCCGTCAGCTCCTTCTTGATGCTGCGGCCATCCTTCGAAAGGATGAAATTCATGTGCTCCAGCAAATGCGCCATGCCGCTCTCGCCATAACCTTCATGGCGAGAGCCGACCAGGTACACCATGTTGACCGAAACCTTCGTGCTCGAAGAATCCGGCAGCAGAAGCACACGAAGACCGTTGGGGAAAGCGTATTCCGTGATTCCCGCCATCGACGGGCCTTTCGTCACCCCCGGCGGCAGTGTCTGGGCGGCCGCAATAAAGACCAGCAAAAAGGCGGCAATCGAAATACGTTTCAGCATCGGGTCCTACTTTCCAGCTGCGTAAGCTTTGTACAGATCGTCCATGTGAGCATCCGCCAGAGTACCGGGGTGAATCACCACCCGATAGCGGAACCGCATCTTCTCGCCCGGCTTCAGGCTGACGGAGCCGTCCGGTTCCTTCTTATGAGTGAACGCATTGCGGCCGAAAATGTTAGCGGCAAACAGGCCGTAACCGCGGGCGTGCCAGTA
>CAZPZE010000716.1:0-2755 GCA_964590625.1 uncultured Solibacteraceae bacterium | reverse complement strand
TCGAGCCGGAAGCTCCCGATGCCGCTGTCTTCGTGCGCTTCATCCGCTCCGCCCGCCAGGTTTCATAAGCCGGCTTCTGCGCATCCGTCAGCACCGCCCGGATCGCGTCCACCTGCTCCTGCTGAATGCGGTCGCGCACCGGCCGTTCTTCCCGGCGCAGATCGTCGTACTTCTTCTTGGTGTCGGCCAGAATCTTCTGCACCTGGTTCGCCTGCTCATCGCTGACACCAACCTTCTGCTTCATCTCGTCGATGTACCGGCGGGTGAACTCCGCCATCGTGCGCGGCGCGGTTGACGCCGGTACGGACGCTTTCACGGCGTAGAGGCGCGTGGACGCAACCCCCACCAGCACTCCGCTCACAAATACCAGAATCAGATAAAAAATGGCACTCAGCCGTGTCCGGGGCATGCGGCCTCTATTGTTGTTCCAGCTCGGAAATTCGTTCGATCTGCAGAGGCTCTAAATCGCGCACGTGATCGTTCGTCAGCGCCTGCAGGTAAGTTCCGTCATTCACGGAAGCCGGCGGCGGAGTAGAAGAAGCGGAAAGCAGGCCCAGCACAACCGACGCCCCCAGCGCCGCTGTCACCAGGGCTTTCGCCATGCGGTTGAAGATCGTGGTGGACGCTTCGCGCGCCTCAATCTTCGCCCACATTTCGGGCATAAAATTCACAGAAGGTTCCGGATCGGGACAGGCCTGGCGGTAAGCACGAAACAGACCATCCAGATGGGCATCCAGTCCGGCGTCGCTTCCACCGTTCCCGCCAGCCAGCGGGGAGCTCCATTGATCGTTCATTCGTCGTTCACCTGTAACGACGTCTCCATTGACGCCGTGGAATCCATCTTACCTTTTTTTACAATCCGTCGTCTGTAGAGGCGCTTTTTCCCTGCCGTCTGGTTACGCCCTTTACGCTTTTTAGTACGCGTTGCCTCGCCCGGAAAAGCCGCACCTTCAGCGAATTCTCGCTGACGTGGTAGATCTTCTCCAGCTCCCGCAGCGATAGCCCTTCTACTTCCTTTAAAGTCAATAGGATACGATCTTCTTCCGAAACCGACGACAGCAGGCTCTGCACCGTATCCCGAACCCGGTGCTTTTCCCCTTCCTCAGACTGGGCCTTCGAACCCGCCGCGGCATCCGCCATCATCACCTGCTGTTCGGATAAATCGGACATTCTGGATTCTGGTCTGCGCTTACTCTTACGTAAGTAGTCATAGGACGCGTTGACCGTCAGCCGGTACAGCCAGGGCTCGAAAACCTCCGGCGTGCGCAACTGGTCCAGAGAAAAATACAGCCGGAGAAACACCTCCTGCGCTACATCCTCCACGTCCTCCGGACGTCCGATTAGCCGCGAAATTGTACCCAGAATCCGGCGCCGGTATGCGGTCACTACCTGGTTGAACGCGCTCGCGTCCCCCCGCTGGGCCTGCTGCAGTAGCTCGAATTCAACCAGCATGAGTGGGAAGTGCCGTCAACTCTTCAGAGTACAGGGGTCAGGCCGAGGCTGCCAGTGAACAGACGCGTTCTTTACAATTCATCATCGCAGCAGTTGCGCATACCAATTGGTGATGCCGCCGTGCGCCGCGATCACCACCAGGGCGCCAGCCCCCAGAAACGTGGCAAACGGCAGATAATACGTCGCCGGATCCCGCCCCGTCAGCTTCATCCACGCATACCCGCCAATCGACCCGATCAGCGAGCCGATCAGCAGCGTCACCACCGTCCCGGTCAGCCCCAGAAACGCGCCCATCATGGCAATCATCTTGACGTCGCCGAACCCGAGGTATTCCCTGTGCCGTACCTTCTCGAAAATCCAGCCGACCGACCACATCCCGAACGCCGGAACGATCGCGCCGATCGCCGATTCCCCAAACGACATCGCCCGCAGGCCCGGATGCACACGCAGGATCTCCGCGATCAGCCCGAAAAACGTCGGCGGCAGCGGCACGAAGAAAGAGAACGCAAGCCCGGCCACCAGTCCGCCGATCGTGAACTCATCAGGCAGCAGCCTGGTATCGAGATCGGCGAAGATCAGGCCGATCAGAATCGCGGCGAACAGACAATCTTTCGCGGCCGCCAGAGTGGGGCCGTCGAACGCCACGAACCACGCGAATGAAACTGCGGTGAGCAATTCGACCGTCGGATACACCGGCGAAATCTTCATCCCGCAATGCCGGCACCGGCCGCGCAGCAGCAGAAAGCTCAGAACCGGAACATTGTCATACCAGGCGATCATCTTGCCGCAGCCCGGGCATGCCGAGCGCGGCTTCACGACCGACAGGTCGCGCGGCCAGCGGTAAATACACACGTTCAGGAAGCTGCCGAACAGCAGTCCGAACAGCCCGGCGAGCATCGGCCAAACGAGGGAAGCGAAGCCGAGGGAATCAGCCATCCAGTGCCTTCCGGTATGACGCGATTGTCGCCGCCGTCATCTGCTCCACTGTGAACCGCTGCCGCGCGGTTTCGCGCGCCCTCCGCCCCAGCTCGCGGCACCGCGATGCATCCAGATTCCGCAACACCTCCGCAACCGCGCTCGCGTCATTCGGCGTCAGGATGCCGTTCGCGCCGTCTTCGATCACTTCCGGAATTCCGCCCGTCCGCGATGCGATCACCGCCACTCCATGCGCCATCCCGAGCAGGATACCCGATCCCAATCCTTCCGACTCCGTCAGATAAACCATCGCGCGCGCCTTCGGCAAATCCGCTTCCAGATTCTCCGAACGCCGCAGCTCAATCCCCGCCTCGGCCGCTGCGCGCTC
>CAZPZE010000715.1:0-1752 GCA_964590625.1 uncultured Solibacteraceae bacterium | reverse complement strand
CATCAAGGAAGTCGTGACCAACGACAAAGGCCAGTTCGTCGTCCCTGACCTCCCCAAAGCCACCTACACCGTCTGGGCTCGCGGCTATGGCCTGGTCGATTCGCCGAAAGTCACCACCGATCCAGGCAAACTCATCACCCTTCACCCCACCATCGCGCCCGATAAAAAAACCGCCGCGAAGCTCTACCCCGCGCTCTACTGGTACGCCATGATGAACGTGCCGGACAAGTCCGAATTCCCCGGTACCGGCCCCACCGGCAACGGCATCAATCCCAACGTGAAGAGCCAGGACCAGTGGCTGCACCTGATCAAGACCGATAGCTGTGAATCCTGCCACCAGCTTGGCAACGAATACACCCGCACCATTCCGCAGATGTTCGCATCACTCGACTCCCCCGCGCTCCAGTGGCGCCGCCGCATTCAATCCGGACAGGCCGGCTCCGCCATGATGGGCGGCATCAGCCAGCTCGGCCCCGAACGCGCCACCGCGCTCTTCGGCGACTGGACCACCCGCATCGCCAAAGGCGAACTCCCCGCCGAAGCGCCACCGCGCCCGCAGGGCATCGAGCGCAACGTCGTCATCACGCAGTGGGACTATGCCGACGCCAAGTCCTACCTGCACGACGAAATCTCCACCGACAAGCGAAACCCGTCCGTCAACGCGAACGGCCTGATCTACGGCTCGCCCGAAGAAAGCCGCGACGTGCTGCCGGTCCTCGATCCGGTCCACAACACGACGAGCACCGTGAAGGTCCCGTATCGCGACCCCGACACGCCCGGCCAGCCGAAGCCGCTGCAGCCCTCCGCCGTCTGGGGCGATGAAGCCATCTGGGATTCCCACACCACGGTTCACAATCCGATGTTCGACGAGAAAGGCCGCCTCTGGTACACCGGCCGCCTGCGCCCGTCGAATCGCGAGCCCGATTTCTGCAGGTCCGGCAACATCTCCGCGAAGCTCACGCCGCTCAACTCATCCGGCCGTCAGCTTGGCTACTACGATCCAGCCACGAAGAAATCGGCGATGATCGACACCTGCTTCTCCACGCACCACTTGATGTTCGCGAAGGACGCGAACAACACTCTCTGGACCACCAGCGGCGGTGGCGGCGGCGTGGTCGGCTGGCTCAACACGAAGATGTGGGATGAGACGCATGACGCCGCGAAGTCGCAGGGCTGGACGGCGCTCGTCCTCGACACCAACGGCAACGGCAAGCGCGACGATTACACGGAAGGCGAGCAGAAAGTCATCACCGCGCCCAGCGGCGAAAGCTTCGGCACTGCCGCCATCATGAATGCGAAGATCGATCCCACAAAGGACACCCGAATCAACGCCGCATTCTATGGCATCGGCATCGCGCCAGACGGCGCGGTCTGGGGCTCAGTGCTCGGCTTCCCGGGCGGCATCGTGCGCCTCAACCCCGGCAGGAATCCGCCCGAAACTGCGCTCGCGGAATTCTACGAAGTGCCTTACAACAATCCCAAAGCGTCGGTGCAGGGCTTTTCGCCACGCGGCATGGATGTGGATGGCAACGGCGTCGCCTGGGTCGCGCTCGGCAGCGGACATCTCGCGAGCTTCGATCGCCGCAAATGCAAAGGCAAGCTGAACGGCCCCACCGCGACCGGACAGCATTGCCCCGAAGGCTGGACTCTCTACCCCAGCCCCGGCCCGAATTTCAAAAACGTCAAGGAAAGCGGCTCGGCCGATTCGCACTATTACGACTGGGTCGATACGTTCGACACGCTCGGCCTCGG
>CAZPZE010000714.1:0-5671 GCA_964590625.1 uncultured Solibacteraceae bacterium | reverse complement strand
GGCCGCCATCTGGCTGCTCTACATCTCATTCGTCAATGTCGGCCAGATCTTTTACGGGTTCGGATGGGAAGCGATTCTGCTCGAAGGCGGATTTCTCGCCATCTTTCTGGGATCGAGGAATGTCGCCACGCCAATTGCCGTTATTTACCTGCTGCGCTGGCTGGAGTTTCGCGTCATGTTCGGGGCAGGGCTGATCAAAATGCGCGGCGATCCCTGCTGGCGCAATCTCACCTGTCTTGACTATCACTACGAAACGCAGCCGATGCCGAATCCGCTGAGCTGGTATTTCCATATGGCTCCGGAGTGGACGCATCGTGCCGGCGTCGCCTTCAATCATTTCTCCGAACTGCTCGTCCCGTTCTTCTATTTCCTGCCGCAGCCGATCGCTACGTTGGGCGGCGTGCTCACGATCGTTTTCCAGTTGATGATTTTCCTCAGCGGGAATCTTTCGTGGCTCAACTTCATGACGATGGTGCTGGCGATCCCGGCAATCGACGGACGCTATCTAGCTGCGATCCTTCCCATTCGCCCCGAGGGAACGCTTGCGCCGCTTTCGATTCCGATGAAAGTCGCGGTGGCGGCCTGCACGCTGCTGATTGTCTGGCTGAGCATTGAGCCCGTTCGCAATATGCTTTCGCGGAATCAGATCATGAACACCAGCTACAACCCGTATCATCTCGGCGGTACCTACGGGGCGTTTGGGTCGATATCGCGGGAACGCTACGAGATTGTGGTTTCGGGAACCAGCGATGCGGTGATCACGTCCGCGACCCAGTGGAAGGAATACGAGTTTCGCGGCAAGCCGAACGATCCGATGCGGATGCCACCGCAGATCGCGCCTTATCATTTGCGGCTCGACTGGCTGATGTGGTTTGCCGCGATGTCGAGTTATCGCGAGCATCCCTGGTTCATCAATTTCGTCGCCAAGCTGCTGGAGAACGATCAGCCGGTGCTCGGTCTGCTCAAGTCGAATCCATTTCCAAACGGGCCGCCGAAATTCGTGCGGGCGGAGCTTTGGCAGTATCATTTCGCGCTTCCTGAGATTCACAGGAAAACGGGGGCGTGGTGGGTGCGGACGGAAATGGGTCCGTGGTTCCCGCCGGTATCGCTCGAGACGCCTGGCTTCCATCAGATTCTGGTCGATCAGGGCTGGTTGTGACGGGGCGCCGGCGCGAAGCGTTCGTCGTCGGATCCGGCCCGAACGGGCTGACGGCCGCGATTACGCTCGCGCAGGCTGGGCTCGCGGTCACGGTGCTCGAAGGGCAGTCTTCCATCGGCGGCGGTGCGCGATCGGCCGAGTTGACGCTTCCCGGATTCGTGCATGATGTCTGTTCCGCTGTTCATCCGCTGGCTGTTGCTTCGCCTGCGTTTCGCGCGTTGCCGCTGCGGGAACACGGGCTCGAGTGGATCTATCCGGAAATCGCGGTGGCACATCCGCTGGATGACGGTTCCGCGGCAACGCCGGCGAATCTCGGGGAGAGAGCCGTGACGTTTCGCGCCATGCTGCGGTCGCTCAGCGGAAAGTGGGACGCGCTGCTTGAAGACATCCTGGCGCCGCCGCACGTGCCGCATCATCCCCTGCTGCTGGCGAAGTTTGGATCCGTCGCGCTGTGGCCGGCGAAGCAGGCAGCGTTCGCGCTGTTCAGCGGCGTTGCCGCGCGGGCTTATTTTGCGGGGCTTGCCGCGCACTCGATCCTGCCGCTGGAATGGATGCCATCCGGCGCTTTCGGGTGGATCTTCGCGCTGGCGGCGCTGTCTACCGGGTGGCCAATCCCGCGCGGCGGCGCGCAGAGCATCACCAACGCGCTGGCATCGTATTTTGGCTCGCTGGGTGGCGAGATCGAGACGAGTCATCCGGTGAAATCGCTCAGCGAGTTTCCTTCGGGTGCGCTGGTTCTGTGCGATGTGACGCCGCGCCAGCTTCTGCGAATTGCCGGACATCGCCTGCCGGATGCATACTGCGAAGCCCTGGAGCGCTACCGTTACGGGCCGGGGGTTTTCAAAGTCGACTGGGCGCTGAATGCGCCGATTCCGTGGCGGAATGCCCAATGCCGGCGCGCCGGCACCGTTCATGTAGGCGGAACGCTCGAAGAGATTGCCGTATCGGAGCGCGCGCCGTGGTGCGGCGAGATTTGCCGCAAGCCGTTTGTGCTGGTCACGCAGCCGAGTCTGTTCGATTCGTCGCGCGCTCCGGAAGGGTTTCACACGGCGTGGGCATACTGTCACGTGCCGAACGGCTCGAAAGAAGACATGACGGAAGACATCGATCTGCAGATGGAGCGCTTCGCGCCGGGCTTCCGCGACACGATCGTCCGACGCCACACCATGCCCCCCGCGGCGCTCGAAGCGCACAACCCGAATCTGGTGGGGGGCGACATCACGGGTGGCGCGGCAACTTTGCGGCAATTGTTCCTGCGCCCCACGCGAAGCACGTATCGGACGCCGGCGCCAGGGCTGTTTCTGTGTTCTGCCTCCACACCGCCAGGTGGAGGAGTGCACGGCATGTGCGGGTATCATGCCGCGAAAGCGGCGCTCGCGCCAGGCTAGTCGACGCCAGCGGACACGCGACTTCAGTTCAGTTGCGTTTGATTTGACGCTGAAGTCGCGTGTCCCTGAGACACAACGACATTACCCATCGATATACAAACGGTACTGTCGCGATGTTTTTAATCGAAAATTTTCCGCACGGACCGATAAAACGTTGAGCGGCTAAGTCCGCCTCGGAGGAATTTCACGTGCGCTTCAGTTTCAGAACGGCAGTTCTGACAGCCGTTCTCGCCGTCAATGCAGGCGTTGCATTCGGCGCATCCATTGATGTTGTGTTTTACGACAGCCGCTTCGGCACCTATGACGACCAGACCGGCGTCTTCACGCAACTGAGCACGCTGCCGATCGCCCACTCGGCGGGCGTGGCTTCCATGAACGGCCTGATTTACCTGGAGGACATGGGGACAGAACTGTTCACGGTGGATCCGGTCACCGGCGACTACACGCTGGTGGGCAGCACGAATCTGACGACGACATCTGGCGCATTTGCCGGAAGCGCCAGTGGGCTTTTTGAGATCGACTACTCGTCGAATCTGTTCTCGATCGATCCGCTGACCGGCCAGGGCACGCTGGTCGGCTCCCTGGGGATCGCCGCCAACAATGGCCACTACGATACAAGCCTTTCGGCGGATCTGAATTACCTTTACTACACCGCGGGTCTCGCAGGTCAGGCGGACGAGCTCTATCGAGTCGATCAGCGAACGGGCATTGCGACAGATCTCGGCAGCACGGGAGTCACCGGAATCGCGGGCTCGGCGTTGGTTGATGGAAATCTGGAGTTATTCCAGTACGGCCAGAGTACGAACTATTCGTATTTCGCGCCCGTCGGGTCAACGGGCTTCACGGAGGGACGCCAGCTTCCGATTTCGATCGTCGACGGCGGCGCCGTTTATGCGCCTGTGAGCACGACGGCCGCGGATGCAGCGCTCCTGGCGCCGGAGCCTTCCACGATGTGGCTGCTGGGTGGAGGCGGTTTGCTGCTGGCGCTCTCGCGTCTGCTCATGGCCTACGATAAGCGCCGCTCTCGCTAGCGGGCATTCCGATCTGGGACAATAAGGCACCGTATGCAGCATGCCTCCCGCCTGCTTGCGGCGGTTGCCGCCGCAGCCCTCTCCGTTCCGTTATTGGCCGCGCCGAAACCCGGCGCTTACGACGTCGTCTGGGATTCGCCCGGCAAGAGTTACAAAGACTCGATGCCGGTCGGCAACGGCGATATTGCTCTGAACGTCTGGACGGAGCCGAGCGGCGACATTGTTTTCCTGATCGCCAAGACGGATGCATGGACCGAGAACGGTGAGCTCGTGAAGCTCGGCCGCATTCGGGTTCATGTGGCGGATAGTCCGTTCACAGGCGGCCCGGCTTTCCGGCAGGTCCTGCGGCCCGAGCAAGGTGTGATTGAAATTCGCGGAGCGGCGTCCGCGCAGGCACTGATCTGGGTGGACGCGAATGCGCCGGTGATCCACGTCGAAATGAATGGACTGAAACCGTCGAACGTGGAGGCGCGGGCGGAGCTCTGGCGGTTGACGCCGAGACGGACAGAGGATGTTCGCGGGAATGATGAGGTGCAGCGCGGCATTCGCGAGTTGAGTGGGAATCCGGATAAGGCCGTCGTCATCGATCCGGATACAATCCTGCCCGCCGCGAATAACCGCGTCGAATGGCTGCACTTCAATACGCGCAGCATTTATTCGTCGCTCTTCGAAAACCAGCATCTGATGCCGTTGCTCCAGAAATATCCCGATCCTCTGCTGCATCGTGCGTTCGGCGTGCTGATGAAAGGCTCGGATTTCGTGACGGCGGATGATCTTGTGCTGAAAAGCGCACATCCGCTGCGGAAGTTGGATCTGGATTTGTACGCGCTGACCGCACAGGTGGCGTCGCCTGCGGAATGGCGGGGGCTGATCGAGAAGACGGCAGCGAATGCCGACTCCACGCCAGTCGCCGCGGCGCGCAAAGCGACGGAGGACTGGTGGAAAAATTTCTGGGATCGAAGCTGGATCGATATTGGTGGCAATGAAAACGCGGATCTGGTGACCCACGGGTATGCCATGCAGCGCTGGATGACTGCCACCGAAGGGCGCGGAGCGCAACCCATGAAGTTCAATGGCGGACTCTTCACCACGGGTCAGGAGCCGCCGCCAGGGACGCCGTATGATCCGGCGAAAGGCGAACTGAATGCCGACTATCGCGCGTGGGGCAGCAATTACTGGTTCCAGAATCAGCGCCTGCTTTACTGGCCGATGATTGCGGATGGCGATTTCGATACGCTCAATCCCTTCTTCAAGATGTTTCTCAACGCGCTTCCTCTGGCGCGTGACCGCGTGCGCCTGGCCTATGGACACGAAGGCGCGGTGTTTCCGGAAACCATGTACTTCTGGGGACTGCCGAACAATAACGACTTTGGCTGGGGGCGCCAGGAGATGGATATGGCGAGCCGCTGGATTCGGTGGCACGTGAATAACGGACTTGAGCTGACCGCGATGATGCTCGACACGTGGGACATCACGCACGATCCGGAATTCGCCCGAAGCACGCTGCTGCCGCTCGCGGTGCAGCTCACCATCTATTTCGACCAGCACTGGCCGCGCGTAAACGGCAAGCTGCACTTCGATCCATCGGCTGCGCTCGAAACCAGACAGACGGCGGTGAATCCCGCCCCTGACATCGCGGGGCTGATGGACGTGCTGCCGCGGCTAATCGCGATGCCCGAATCGATGACCACGCCGGCGCAGCGCGCGATGTGGCAGAAGATGCTGGCGGATCTCCCGCCGCTTCCACGCGGCACAACAGATGCCGCGGGCAAATGTCCGCAGACGTCGGATACGGCCTCGCCGGATGGCGCAAAGATCCTCTGGCCCGCGGAGAAATTCGGCAAGTACGAGAACGTGGAGAATCCGGAACTCTATTCCGTCTTCCCCTTCCGGATGTTCGGCGTTGGGCTGCCGGAACTGGATCTCGCGCGCGCGACGTTCCAGGCGCGCGGGAACAAAGCCAGCACATGTTGGGTACAGGACGGAATTCACGCCGCCTGCCTCGGCCTGGCGGATACAGCACGGGACGAGGCCGTCGCGAACTTCACGGATTACGGCAACGAGCGATTCCGCTGGTTCTGGAAGCCCGGCCA
>CAZPZE010000713.1:0-3634 GCA_964590625.1 uncultured Solibacteraceae bacterium | reverse complement strand
GACAATCCAGCTTTCGGTGGATAACGACCGCACAACGACGATTTCGGCGTCCGTCAAAGACGCGCAGCGCAACATGATGGTCTCGATGGCGCTCGTGATCATCGTGGTGTTCATCTTCCTGCGCAACTGGTGGGCGACGTTCATTCCGGCGATTTCCGTTCCCGTTTCGCTGATTGGAACGTTCAGCGCCATGTATCTGCTGGGCTACAGTCTCGACAACCTTTCGGTGATGGCTCTGACGATCGCGACCGGATTCGTGGTGGACGACGCGATCGTGGTGATCGAAAACATTTCGCGCTATATCGAAATGGGGATGGAGCCGATGCAGGCGGCGCTCAAGGGCGCGGCGGAAATCGGATTCACGGTTCTTTCGATGAGCGCCTCGCTGGTTGCGGTGTTCATCCCGATTCTGCTGATGGGCGGTATCATCGGGCGCCTGTTCCGCGAGTTCGCGGTGGTGCTGGCGGTGGCAATCTTCATTTCGATGGTGGTCTCGCTCACTGTCACTCCGATGATGTGCGCTCACCTGCTGAAGGTGAAGCACAGTCACGGCCGGATCTACCAGTGGTCGGAAGATTTCTTCAACTGGATCATCAGCACCTACGCTTCGGCGCTGCAGATCGTGCTGCGGCACCCGGCCTTCACGATTCTGGTGATCTTCGTGACGATCGGCGTCAACGTTTATCTGTTTACGAAGATTCCGGCCGGCTTCTTCCCGTCGCAGGATACGGGCCGCCTGATGGGAAACGTCAACGGGCAGCAGCATATCTCGTTCCGGGCGCTGCGCGACAAGACGCTGTACTTCGAAAAAATCGTTCGCGCCGATCCGGACGTGGACACGATCGACGTATTCGCGGGCGCGGGCGGACGCGGTTCGAACAACGCGCAGATGTTCATCCAGCTTCGCGACAAGCCGCCGCGAACGGCGACTCCCGATGAAATCATCGCGCGCATCCGCCGCAAGACGAGCAACATGCCGGGGGCGCAGCTGACGCTGCAATCCGCGCAGGATCTCAGGGTAGGCGGGCGCCAGGCGAACGCGGAGTATCAATATACGCTGCAGACGGAAGATCTGGCGGTGCTGTCACTGTGGGCGCCGCGCGTGCTGAACCGGCTGCGGCAACTGCCGGAAATCACGGACCTGACTTCCGATCAGCAGAACTCCGGACTTTCGGAAAACGTGACGATCGATCGCGACACCGCGTCGCGGCTGGGACTGACGGCGCAGGCGGTCGATACATCGCTCAACAGCGCGTTCGGGCAGCGGCAGGTTTCGACAATCTACAAGGCGATCAATCAGTATCACGTGGTGGTTGCGCTCGAACAGAAGTGGTGGGAAAGCCCGGACGTGCTGAATCAGGTTTACATCCACACACCGAAGGGGACAGACGTTCCGCTCTCCACCTTCTCAAGATTCAGCGAGGGGATCACGCCGCTTTCGCTGCCCCACCAGGGGCAGTTCCCGGCGATCACGTTCTCGTTCAATCTCGCGGAAGGCGCGGTGCTGGCCGACGCGGAAGCCGCCATCAGCAAAGCCGAGGCGGACATGGGACTGCCGGCCAACGTGGTGGGCAAATTCGCGGGCACGGCGCAGGCTTTCCACGACTCGATGGCCAACCAGCCGGTCCTGATTCTGACGGCGCTGCTGGCGGTTTACATCGTGCTGGGCATTCTGTATGAAAGCCTGATCCATCCGCTGACGATTATTTCGACGCTGCCTTCGGCGGGCGTGGGCGCGCTGGTGGCGCTGGTGCTGTTCCGGACCGAGCTTTCGATTATCGCGATGATCGGCATCGTGCTGCTGATCGGCATCGTGAAGAAGAACGCGATCATGATGATCGATTTCGCGCTGGTGGCGGAACGCGACGAAGGGAAGAGTCCGCGGGACGCAATTTTCGAAGCGTGTCTGCTGCGATTCCGCCCGATCATGATGACAACGCTCTGCGCGCTTCTGGGCGGCGTTCCGCTCGCGCTCGGCTGGGGCAACGGCGCCGAAATGCGGCAGCCTCTCGGTATTACCATTGTTGGCGGCCTGATCGTCAGCCAGATGCTGACGTTGTTTACGACTCCGGTTGTCTACCTTTCTCTCGACACATTGCGGCACCGCTTCAGCCGCAAATTTTCCCCGAAGCTTCCCGGAATTCTCATTCCGGGAGGGGCAGCTGGTGAAGCAGACTAATACATGCGGCGATCACATCTTCTAGTCCTCATCTCAATCTTTTGCTCCTCGTGTGCAGTCACGACTAAATATTCGCGGCCGGCCGTTCAGCCGCCGCAGTCATTCGGCGAGCTGCCCGGCAGCGATCAGTGGAAGACCGCCACGCCGAGCGACCAGAATCTGCGCGGCAAGTGGTGGGAGATTTTCGGCGATCCGCAGCTGAACGCGTTCGAAGAAAAGATTGCCACATCGAACTGGAGCGTCAAGCAGCTCGAAGCGCTGTTCCGCGAAGCCATCGAGACGGTGGATATCAACCGGACCGGGTATTATCCGACGGTCACCGCGGGCCCGTCGATTTCGCAATCGGACCGCGGCCGAAATAATGGCGCCGGGGGAACGTCGGCGTCATTCTCGCTGCCGTTTGCGGCGAGCTGGGTGCCGGATTTGTGGAATCGCGTGGGGATGTCGGTGCAGGCGGCGAATCTGAGCGCGCAGGTGAGCGCGGCGGATCTCGAAAACCTGCGGCTGAGCCTGCAGGGCACGCTGGCGGTGGATTATTTCGCGCTGCTCGGCGCCGATTCGCAGCTCAACATCCTCAATCAGAACATCTCGATTTACCAGGATTATCTGACGCTGACCAATAACCGGTTCACGGCGGGCGTGGCGTCAAGAACGGACGTGCTGCTGGCGCAGACGCAGTTGTTCCAGACGCAGGCGCAGGCGATCGATCTGGGCGTGACGCGGCATCAGCTGGAGCATGCGATTGCCGTGCTGACGGGACAATCGCCCGCGGGTTTCCATATCGCCTCCGGACAGTTGCCGGCCAACCCGCCGCAGGTGCCGGTGGGCGTGCCTTCCACGCTGCTCGAACGGCGTCCGGATGTGGCGGCGCAGGAGCGGCTGGTGATGGCGGCGAATCTGGAGATCGGGATCGCGAAGACGGCGTTCTTTCCGACGCTGACGCTGAACGGCCAGACGGGGCTGACGAGCGGAAGCCTGCTGAATCTGCTGACGTGGGGCAGCCGCGTGTGGTCAGCCGGGCCGGTGCTGGCGGAAACGCTGTTTGACGCGGGACGGAGGCGTGCAGTGATCCGGCAGACGCAGGATGCTTACGATGCTTCCGCGGCGGCATACCAGAATACGGTGCTGAACGCCATCGCGGACGTGGAAGATAATCTTTCCACGCTGCGCGTGCTGGCGGAAGAGCAGGCGAAACAGAAAGAAGCGGTGGATGCGGGCGATCAGTCGCTGACGCTCGAAACCGAACGCTACCGGGCAGGAACGGATTCCGCCCTGAACGTGATCACGACGCAGACCATCACCCTCAACAATGAGCGGACCGCGGTGACGCTGTTGCAGCGGCGTCTGATTTCGTGCGTGGATCTGATCGTCGCGCTGGGCGGCGGATGGGATGTTTCGGCGCTTCCGACCGACGATCAGATGAAGTCGCCCGATATGAAGGATCCGGCGAAGACG
>CAZPZE010000712.1:0-3266 GCA_964590625.1 uncultured Solibacteraceae bacterium | reverse complement strand
ATTCGATAAACTCACACAAAAAGCACAGGAAGCTGTTCAGCAGGCCCAGCAGCTTGCCGCCGAAAACGGCCACCAGGCCGTCCATCCCCTGCACCTTCTTCTCGCTCTCACCGCGGAACGCGAAGGCATCGTCCGGCCCGTGCTCGATAAATGCGGCGTCATTCCGGATGGCGTCGAACACGAAGCCCAGCGCCAGCTCGCCTCCATCCCCAAAGTCACCGGGCAGCCCCCCGGCCAGTTCGTCGCCCCCAGCCTCCAGCAGGTCTTCGAAGCCGCCTCCAAATCGGCGGAAAACTTCAAGGATGAGTTCATCTCCACCGAGCACCTCCTCCTCGGCATCGCCGATCAGAAATACGATCCCGCGGGCGCCATCCTCAACCGTCAGGGCGCCACCAAAGACGACATCCTCAAGGCCCTCGTGAGCGTGCGCGGCACGCAGCGCGTGACGGACCAGAATCCCGAAAGCAAATATCAGGCCCTCGAGCGCTACGCCGTCGATCTCACCGAGCAGGCTAAGCGCGGCAAGCTCGACCCCGTCATCGGCCGCGACGAAGAAATCCGCCGCGTCATGCAGGTGCTCAGCCGCCGCACCAAGAACAATCCCGTTCTCATCGGCGAGCCCGGCGTCGGTAAAACCGCCATCGTCGAAGGCCTCGCCCAGCGCATCCTGAAGGGCGACGTCCCCGAACAGCTCCGCAACAAGCGCCTCGTCGCCATCGACCTCGGCGCCCTGGTCGCCGGCACCAAGTTCCGCGGCGAATTCGAAGACCGCCTCAAGGCCGTCCTCAAAGACATCACCGAATCGAACGGCGAAATCATCTGCTTCATCGATGAGCTCCACACCCTCGTCGGAGCCGGTGGATCGGAAGGCGCCATTGACGCCGCCAACATGCTCAAACCCGCCCTCGCGCGGGGTGAGCTGCGGTGTATTGGCGCAACCACCCTCGCGGAATACCGCAAGTACGTCGAGAAAGACGCAGCTCTCGCCCGCCGTTTCCAGACCGTAATGGTCGGCGAGTCCACCGTCGATGACACCATCGCTATCCTCCGCGGCCTTAAGGAAAAGTTCGAGATCCACCACAGCGTGAGGATCAAGGATTCCGCCATCGTCGCCGCCGCGGTACTCTCGCATCGCTACATTACAAACCGCTTCCTGCCGGATAAGGCCATCGACCTCGTCGACGAAGCCGGCGCCGCCCTCAAGATCCAGATCGGCAGCATGCCCATCGAGATCGATAACGTCGAGCGCCGCATCTCCCACCTCGAGATCGAACGCCAGGCGCTCAACCGCGAAAACGACGTCATGTCGAAAGACCGGCTGCGCCACACCGAAAGCGAGCTCGAACGCCTGCGCGGCGAAGCCGCCGTTCTCAAAGAGCGGTGGACCAAAGAAAAGGGCGCCATCGATCGCGTGAAGGCTCTCAAGGAAGAACAGGAGAAAGTCCGCGCCGAAGAAGAGGCCGCCACGCGCGCCGGCGACTGGGAGAAGGCTTCCCAACTCCGCTACGGCAAGCTCGCGGAAATCGAACAGGCGCTTGCCGCTGCCAACAGCGAAATCGAGCGCAAGTCCGGCGACGCCCTCCTCAAAGAAGAAATCGACGAAGAGGATATCGCCCGCATCGTTGCCAAGTGGACCGGAATCCCCGTGGCCCGCATGCTCGAAGGCGAAGTCCAGAAGCTCATCCACATGGAAGGCCGGCTCGAACAGCGCGTCATCGGCCAGAATGAGGCCGTGCAGCTCGTCTCGAACGCAATCCGGCGTAACCGCGCAGGCTTGAGCGATCCCAACCGGCCCATCGGCAGCTTCATCTTCCTCGGCCCCACGGGCGTCGACAAGACCGAGCTCGCGCGCGCCCTGGCGGAGTTCCTTTTCGATGACGATAAGGCCATGGTTCGGATCGACATGTCCGAATACATGGAGAAGCATGCCGTCTCGCGCATGATCGGCGCGCCTCCCGGCTACGTCGGTTATGACGAAGGCGGCCAGCTTACCGAACAGATCCGGCGCCGGCCGTATTCGGTGGTGCTCTTCGATGAAATCGAAAAAGCGCACCCGGATATCTTCAACGCCATGCTCCAGATCCTGGACGACGGCCGCCTGACCGACGGTCAGGGCCGCACGGTCGACTTCCGCAATACCGTCATCATCATGACGTCGAACATCGGCAGCACCGTAATCGCGGAGTCGGCCCCCATCGGCTTCTCCGTGAATGCGCGGACCCGGACCAATGAGGACACCCGCAAACGCCTCCTCGATGCGCTGCGGCAGACCTTCCGGCCCGAGTTCCTGAACCGGGTGGACGATATCATCGTCTTCAGCCAGCTTTCGAGGGAGAACCTCTCGGTGATCATCGATCTGCAACTCAACAAAGTCAGCAACATGCTGGCGGAGCGGGGCGTCAAGCTCGAAATTACGCAGGAAGCGAAGGACGTCATCATGAACGAGGGTTATGATCAGGCTTATGGCGCTCGCCCCATGCGGCGTGCGATCCAGCGGCTGGTCCAGAACCCGCTCGCCCTTCGGTTACTCGCAGGCGATTTCCTCGCCGGTGAGACAGTCGCAGTCGAGAAAGATGGTGACGGAGACAAGCTGAAGTTCGTCAAACAAACGGAGGCAGTTCTAACTCACTGATCAGATGCATCACTCAAACAACGCATTGAAAACTGCCGCTCTCCTTGGCCTGCTGAGCGCGATCCTCATCATCGGGGGTCGCGCCCTCGCGGGCGACCGCGGCATCGAATACGGCCTGTTCATCGCCGTCGCGATGAACTTCGCCAGCTATTTCTTCTCCGACAAAATCGCGTTAGCGACCAGCGGAGCCCAGCCCCTGACCCAGGAAACCGCGCCCGAAGTCTACGCGCGAGTAGCCCCGTTAGTCGGCCGCCTGGCACAGCGGATGAACATCCCGATGCCGAAGCTCTACATCACACCGGAGCCCTCGCCGAACGCCTTCGCCACCGGACGCAATCCGCAGCACGCCTCCGTCGCCTTCACCCAGGGCATCCTGCAGATCATGGATGACTCCGAACTCGAAGGCGTCGTCGCTCACGAACTCGGCCACGTCCTCAATCGCGACATCCTCATCAGCTCGATCGCCGGCACCATCGCTGCCGCCATCACCGCACTCTCCCGCTTCGCCTTCTTCTTCGGAGGCGGCGGAAGCCGCAACGATCGCGACCGCGGCAATGGCCTCGAAGCCCTCATCATGATGATCCTCGGCCCCATCGCCGCCATGATGATCCAGATGGCGATCTCCCGCACCCGC
>CAZPZE010000711.1:0-1812 GCA_964590625.1 uncultured Solibacteraceae bacterium | reverse complement strand
GAGTATGTGAACCTTTATGGCGCACCACGATTGGGTCGATAACCGCATCGCCGCGCTCGCAGCCGATCGCGAGTGGGCGCCGAATGCCGCCCGCACTCTGGCCCGGCTGCATGCCCGCGCGGTTCGTGTACGCCGGTGGATGTGGACCTCGGCCGTCGCAACAGCCGCCTGCATTACGCTCTTCCTCTTCCCCGCCCCGCGCGCCTGCGCCGAACAGCCCGGCCCGTGCGTCCTGCGCGTGCTCGGGGTTCAGCCGGCGCCGGTGATTATTGAAGTCAGCCCCGAATTCCGGGCGCAGTTTGACCGCGATATCCTGCCGCGGCTAACGGAACCCTGGATTGTTTCGGGCAAAGCAAGGGTGGTCTACCGCGATCAGGATTCGCCAATCGTCGTGAATCGCGGCGGAACGCGGGAAGCCGTGACAGTGACACAACTGGAGAGACGCCTCGCTTCGCTCCAGGGCCAATAGTTCATGACCATGGTAATATGACCATAGGATGAAGCGTCAGATTGCCGCCGGAGAATTCAAGGCGAAATGCCTCGCCCTGCTGGATGAAGTTCAGCAAAAGCGAGAGGAAATTATCGTTACCAAGCGCGGTAAGCCGGTCGCGCGCCTGGTGCCGGTAGACGAGGAAAAGAAGAAGCGCGATACCTTCGGCTACATGAAGGGAACGGGGATCATCCTCGGTGACATCATTTCGCCCAGCGGAGAGATCTGGGATGCCGAGCGCTAGCGCGTCCGAACTTCCCCTGCTGCTCGACACGCACTATCTTCTGTGGTATCAATTCGGGATCCGGGAACGGCTGACCGCCTCGAACCTGGAGTTGATCCGTTCCGCTGCCGATCGGAACAGCTTGTTTCTCAGCGTAATGTCCGTGTGGGAAATTGGAATGCTTGAGTCAAAGGCGCGCATTCAACTCTACAAACCTTGTGCGCAATGGGTCGAGGAAGCGCTTTCCACGCCAGGTCTCAACCTCATTCCCCTTACACCGAGAATTGCGATTGATAGTAGTCATTTGCCCGGCGAATTTCACGGAGACCCTGCTGACCGGGTGATCGTCGCAACCGCGCGATCTCTGGGAGCCCGTCTGTTGACCAGCGATAAAAATATCCTCGCTTACGGCAAAGCGGGACACCTGTTACTGGCCTGACCGCCCTCAGGCCTCCTTGAACACCCGCGCGAAGATCGCATCCACGTTCCGCAGCTGCCGCTCCACTGAGAACGTCTCCGCCAGTTTCTCCCTGCTGACCAGCTTCGCAATATCCGGATCCGCCTCAATCACCGCCCGGAAATTGCCCTCATTCTCCCAGGCTTCCATCGCGTGCTTCTGCACGATCGCATAAGCCTGCTCGCGCAGCATCCCCGCCGCCGCGAGATCCAGCAGCAACTGCCCGGAGAACACCAGCCCCTTCGTCATCTCCAGATTTCGCCGCATGCGCTCCGGATAGACCAGCATCTTATCCACCAGATTCGTCGTTTTCTCCAGCAGATAATCCGTCAGAATCGTCGAATCCGGCAGGATCACGCGCTCCACCGAGGAATGCGAAATATCGCGCTCATGCCAGAGCGCAATATCCTCGAACGCCGCCTGCGCATTCGACCGCACCACGCGCGCCAGCCCGCAAATCTGCTCAGAGGTCACTGGATTGCGCTTGTGTGGCATCGCCGATGAGCCCTTCTGGCCGCGCGCGAAATATTCTTCCGCCTCGCGAACTTCGGTCCGCTGCAGATGCCGAACCTCCAGCGCGATCTTCTCGCAGAGCGCCGTCGTCGTTGCCAGCACCGCCGCGAAATGCGCATGCCGGTCGCG
>CAZPZE010000710.1:0-3489 GCA_964590625.1 uncultured Solibacteraceae bacterium | reverse complement strand
CGAGCGGGAGTAATTCAGCGGTAGAATGTCAGCTTCCCAAGCTGAACGTCGCGGGTTCGATCCCCGTCTCCCGCTCCAACAAGGTCAACATTCCGCGGCTTCGTTTTCCCCGCCCCCGACTGACTTGCGGATCACGATTATTTCAGGTTGTTTCGAATGCCGTTGAGGCGCTGTCGGAGAGGGTCTGAGAGTGCAGGGTCGCTCAGCACGTCCGACAACTCCTGGCTGATCGTCTGCTTTGCGCTGGAAAGCTGCGCGGTCGCCTTCGCCTTTTCCTCCTGAATCTGCGCCTTCGCGGAATCAGCACCACTCCCCTTCACGGTGGCGACGAGTATGTCCACGAGTCGCTGGAGAATCTGGTAGACCGCCTCGGCGGAGAATCCGCCCAGCAGCGCGATGATTCCCTCTCCCAGGCTCTTCAGTGTTCCGTCCTTATCAAAGAGGGGAAGGTTTGCCAGAATGATGCCGGAGATGATCCCGAGCACAAATCGGATCATGTACACGCTGTTGTAGCGCGGATCGAAGGTTCGTCGCTTCACGTAATCGTGCGCGGTGAACAGACCGTAAAACGCGGCGCCCAGGCCGGCTCCTGATACCCAACTTACTGTCTGCCATTTCTGACTGATCGCGATCACGAAGCCACACGCGCATATCACGGCTGCCAGGACCATCGAGCCAATCACGGGAGGATGCCGCAGGAAGGCGAGCGATCCACCTGCCGGGGCGGTGGCGCGAAGAGAACAGGGAGTCGCCGGCGCGACGGTCCTCGCAAGCGAGTTGTGGAGCGGGATCAGTTCTGAGGCCGACTGTGTGGTGAGAGGCTCTTCACGATCAATGAGGTTGAACGCAGCCGCCGCGGCCGGATCAATTTCCAGACCTTCTTCCAAAGCGTAATCGAACATGATCAGGCAATCTTTCAGCAACTGATCATGGGATTTGGCGATAGCCGACGCACGGTCGTCCTCACGGCGTTGATTGCTGCGGGGTTCGTCTGTAACAATCATGTCCTGCGCGTCAACCATCTTTGTCGATGACGTTGCCATCTCTCTGCCGAAGATCCCGCTGCCAGCATCCGGTTCCGATACGAGTCTGGACGCTCAGGATTATACGCGCAATTCTCCTTGGTTTTCAAATTATTAATTGAAGGCTATTCTTCGGCGACGGCGCTGGCGTTGGGGAAGTGTCTGGATTTTCGCCGTACTGGTTAATTGATTAACAGAAGCCAGCGAAAACAGGATGAAACGCACGATCTGCTGGTTCGATCTTCATGTATCGCGCACAGGGGTTCGCGCTCACAGAAGCTTCGCGGTCGCTGCTTCGACGCGCGAAACGCCATGACAGATTGCGTCACATTATCTGGAAGCTGCTGATCGTTCTTTGACCACGCGAGGATGAAATGCCGTCCATCCGCATTGTTGCCAAAACTCCTTCGCTCCGGCAATTCGCGCGCAGCCTCGTCCAATACCCGCATCCAGCGAACGATGAACGTCCGGATCTTCTCATACTGGAATTGAGCGGCGATCCCGCCTCCGAAGAGTGCGCGATACTCGCCGAACTGCGTTCGTCTGAGCCTGGTCTTCGCGCAATCGGTGTTTCGTGGAACAACGATTCAGCGGCAGTGACGCGCCAAGGTGTGCGGCTCATGATAAACGATTATTTCCGCCTGCCGGCCGAAGCGGCGGAGTTTCAAAACGCGGTCCGGACTTTGCTGGAACGGCCGCCCGCAACGGAACGGCCTGCGCACGAAAACATGCTGCTCGGCTCCACGCCTGAGATGACGCGGGTGCGACAGTCGGTTGCGCGTGTCGCTCTGACCGGATCGAGCGTACTGATCACAGGCGAAACAGGGACGGGCAAAGAGCTGGTGGCTAAACTCATACACCAGAGCAGCCCGAGACGAGACAAGCCATTCGTGTGCGTCAACTCTGCGGCGCTGCCTGAGACGCTGCTCGAGAGCGAGCTTTTCGGTTTCGAGAAAGGGGCTTTCACCGGAGCGCAGGCAAAATATCCGGGCAAGCTTCGACAGGCTCATCGGGGAACGCTGTTTTTCGATGAAATTGGCGATCTCAGCCTGACCGCGCAGGCGAAAGTGCTGCGTGCGATCGAGACGCGCGAAGTCCAGCCGCTGGGCGGCCGTCATGGCGTGGAAGTGGACGTTCGCTTCATCGCGGCGACGAATCGCGATCTTGAAGCGCTTACGCGCACCGCCGAATTCCGTGAAGATCTGTTCTACCGACTGAATGTTGTTCGAATCGAACTGCCGCCGCTGCGCCGGCGCATGCAGGACATTCCGCAATTGCTCGAACATTTCATCGGCGTGTACAACGGCATGTGGGATCTGCACGTGGAATCCTTTCAGCCGGATGCTGTCGCGCTGCTGCAATCGTACGCGTGGCCGGGGAATATCCGGGAATTGCGCAATGTGGTGGAAGCGTCATTCGTGAGTGCCGCGTCCAACCAGATCGGCATGCTCGATCTTCCGGAGCGGCTGCGGCGGGCTTTTGAAGATCAAACGCCACGAGACAGCCGGAACGAGCTGGTGCAAACGCTGCTCGCTACCAGCTGGAACATCAGCCGGGCCGCGGAGAGGCTGCGCTGCTCGCGCATGACTGTGTATCGCAAAATGGCGCGGCACAGCATCTCGAAATCAAAATCCGCCTGAACTTGCGGTGGATACCGCAACATCTCCATTCATGAAGCGCCAGGAGGCGCTGGTGTCACAGTGTGCTCGTGCGATGTGACAGCACGTGCAGCGGCTGTTACACGGAAGTGTCACAGGGGTCGAAGGCCCGATGTTTCGCGCGGGGCCTAAGTCCCAATCGCTGCGTCATTCGACTTTCTGGCCCGGCAAATGCAAAATCGTGGCTCCGTTGGACGGCCCACCTCCAGATCGGGATCCGAGCGAGCCGCGAACTGTGTACGCGAACTATTTCCAGATCGGATTTAACGCTTTCGAGTTCTTCCTGGATTTCGGGAAGTGGCTCGACGTGTTCTCGCCGGGCACCATACACACACGCATCGTGACAGCGCCCAGAGATGCGCGCGACCTTTACGATCTGCTCGGCGGCTCGCTGGGGGACTTCGAGAAAGCGCACGGATCGCTCGACGAACGCGTCGAGGATTCGGCCGAGGAGGAGCAGAAGTGAGCGCGACAGCGGCAGTACCCTTGCGTGGAGATCGCGCCGCGATACGCCATTGGCTTCCGGCACTCGACGATTTGCTGAAAAGCGCCGTCCATCGCGCGCGTGAGGCCTACAGCCAGGGCGAGGAAAACCAGGAGTTCCGCGGTCTTTACATCAGCGAACAGCAGATCGACGCGCTGATGCATCCAGCGGAGGGCACCATGCGGTTCCGCGCGCCTGCCGAATTTCTTGAAAGCTGTACGACGCTCCCCGGCATCGAAAGTCTCTCTGCGCACTTCGGACTGACGCCGTTCGATCACGCCGCTCTCATTCTGGCGTTCGCACCCGAGATTGATCTTCGGTATGA
>CAZPZE010000709.1:0-5435 GCA_964590625.1 uncultured Solibacteraceae bacterium | reverse complement strand
GCAGTCTGCCCTCCGCGCGAAGAGTGCGCCGGAATTCCGGAGCATTCATGCGCGCCGTGATCGAAAGGATCGCCGAAAAGGCGCCGTCGCTCCAGGGCACGAAGCGATCCGCATTGGCGACTACCCACTCGCATCCCGGATCGCGCCGCGCCGCCGCATCCACCGCTGGAATGGAGATATCGGTCCCGTGCGCCTCACATCCACTCTGCGCCGCGAGATTCCCGAGATAGAAGCCATCTCCGCATCCCGCATCGAGCACCACATCCCGGGACGAAAGCCCCGCGAAATCCGCGATGCCTGCGAGCAGGGGCGCTGTCACGCCGCGATCATGCAGACGGCGGCGCGCGGCGACGGCCGCGGCGCTGTCGCCCGGATTCTTCGATCGCCGGTCCTGCGGCTGGAGCAAATTTATATAACCCGTACGTGCCACGTCAAAGGAATGCCCCTCCGCGCAGAAGAGCCGATTCCCATCCCGTTCCAGCGGCCTGCGGCAGTCGCGAACGGTGCAGAGGAGCATGGGTCGAGTGTAGCGGAGCGCGTCGCACGAACCGGTGGAATCCGGATTGCTGCGAAACCACGCGGTACAAACATGCGCGCAAAAGCCCTCACAGGAGCACCGGGGGAAGGAACCTGGGTGCTGATTTTTGACACCGGCGATGAAGTTGTTGCCACGCTGACCAAATTTGCGGTGGAGCAGAAGATCACGGCCGCGAGCTTTACGGCCATCGGCGCCTTCTCCAACGCCACGCTCGGCTATTTCGATTGGGAGAGCAAAAAGTATGAGCCGGTATCCGTGGCTGAGCAGGCGGAGGTGGTGACGCTGCTCGGGGATATCGCACTTCAGGACGGCAAGCCGAAGGTGCACGCGCATGCGTCGCTCGCCCGTCGCGGAGGGGCGATGGTTGGCGGACATGTGCTGAATGCGTACGTTCGGCCGACGCTTGAAGTCGTGCTGAACAAGTCGCCGAAGCATCTGGAACGGCAGTTCGATCCCGCGAGCGGCATCGCGCTGATTCGCCCGTGAAATCCGGGTGCCTCGCGGTGGGCCCCTGAATTCAAGGAGATACGAGGTCCCGGGGCCCTCGTTTTTCCCTTCCCTCCGCAGGCGCTAAAATTGACATATTCATCCCCTTAGCCGCTTCGACTTTTTCCGCCTGTCACGCGTCTTCATCCAAGGAGCCGGAATTTGATCTTTCGGGCCGTCGAAGACGCGGACCTGATTGCGCGCACCCGGAAGGGGGACATCGAGGGGTTCAACCTCCTTGTTTCCCGCTGGGAGAAGCGCGTCTTCAATTACCTTCTGCGTCTGACCGGCGATCCGGACGACTCCATGGATCTGAGTCAGGACGTATTTTTGAAGGCTTATCAGAGCATCCGGAAACTGGACGACACGGCGCGATTCGGGCCGTGGCTGTTCCGCATTGCGCATAACGAGGCTTATTCCGCGTTTCGCAGGAAGCGTCCGGAAACCGCGCCTGAAGATAATTTCTTCGAGCGCCAGATGGCGCCCGGGATCGCGATCGATCTTTCGCTCGCGGTACGCGGCGCGCTGGATCGCCTGAGCCCGGAGCAGCGCGAGGCTGTTGTCCTGAAGGTCTACGAGGGCTTCAAGTTTGAAGAAATGGCGGAAATCCTGGAGTGCCCGGTATCGACGGTGAAGTCGCGGCTTTATACCGCGCTCGAGCTGCTGAAGACCGAACTGGCTCCGGCGAATGCAAGAGGTGGGCGATGAGTACAGGTGACAATCCAGCATGTGACCGCGCGGATCTGGTCCGCGATTATGCTTTCGATGAACTGGCGCCGGCGGAGCGCAAGGCGATGGAGCAGCATTTTGCTTCGTGCACCGGATGCGCGGCGGAGCTGGACCGGCTGCGGGTGACGACGGCGGCGCTGCGGGTGATTCCGGATGTGGAAGTGCCGCGGCGAATCGCTTTCGTTTCGGACAAAGTGCTGGAGCCGAAGCAGAGCTGGTGGGCAGCGTTCTGGAATTCGGGCGCGCGGCTGGGATTTGCCTCGGCGTGTGTGATGGCGCTGGCGCTGATGTTCTTCGCGGCGCACCGGCCGACGGAAGTGCGGACGGTGGTGCAGACGGCGAGCGCGTCCCAGGCGCAGATTGATTCGGCGATCGCGAAAGCGGTGTCCGAAGCGGTGGAGAAGACCCACGCCGATGATGCGCGGCTCACGCAGGCGGCGCTCGATGCGGTAGATGCGAAGTACGAAGCGAAGCAGCAGGAATTGCTGGTGAACATGCAGCAGGGTTACCAGTACCTGCAAAAGCAGAATCAGCTTGTGGCGAAGACCGCTTATGCTCAGTAGCGCGGTAAGGGCCGCATTACTCGTGGCAATGGGAACGGCCGCCTGGGGGCAGACGGCGAAGCCCACGGTCCCGCTCGCCACCGTTAAAGAGGTGGAGAAGGCGACGGATACGCGGCTCGGAGTGGCGCCGGCGGATCCGTGGAACGTGCTGGGCGATGCGCGCGGAACTTATCTGCCGGGCTACGGCACGGTGATCACGTTTGAGCTGACGCTGGCCAATCTGACGCCGATTTCTCCGTTTCACCCCACGGTGACAGCCGAAGAGCGGCGCTCCGGGCATGATCGCAAGACGAAGAATCTCGCCGCGCTGCGGCTGGCGATGCGCGAGATGGCAGCGAACGCCGCCGCGAAACTGACCGCGATGCCCGCCAGTGAACAGATCACGCTCGAGGCATTTCTGTTCTACTTCAGTTACGAAGACCGTACGGGCCTGCCGGACCGGCTCATCATCTGCGCCGATCGCCAGAAAATAGCCGACGCCGTCGCGCGTCACGCCACCGCCAAAGAAATGGCTTCGTTGTTCGAGGAGCGTTCCGAATAGTGACTCCCCAATCCAGTTCCGCGCCTGGTGCCGGAACCACCGTGCCGATGCGCCTCGGCGAATTGCTGATCGAGCGGGGTCTCATCGCGCCCGAAGATCTGGACCGTGCGCTCGAGCTGCAGCGCGAACGCGGCGATAAGCTCGGCCGAATTCTTGTGGATATGGGCTATCTGGCCCAGCGCGATCTGCTCAACGCACTTTCGGCGCAACTCGGTCTGCCGATTGCCACCCTGACCACGCCGCCTTCCGTTCCCGAACTGGAAGGCCTCTCGCCGCGCTTTCTGCGTCAGTCGCTCCTCTTCCCGGTTTCGGTAGATGAAGGCGTCCTCACGCTCGCGATGGCCGATCCGCTGGATTTTGAAGCGATCAACGCCGTCCAGACGTTTTCGAAGCTGGAAGTCCGGCCACAGCTTGCGTCCGAGCAGGATATTCTCGACGCGCTCGAACGCAATTTCACGGAGACCGCCGGGCAAACCGCCGCTATAGGCGTCGCAACCGGCGACGAAGAAGATCTCGAACACCTGCGCGACATGGCGAGCGAAGCGCCCGTCATACGTCTGGTGAATGCGATGATCGCGCACGCCATCGAAAAGCGCGCGAGCGATATCCACATCGAGCCGTTCGAAAAAGAATTCCGCGTGCGCTTCCGCGTGGATGGCGTCCTGTTCAATCAGGAACAGCCGCCCCGCGAGCTGAAGGCCGCGATCATTTCGCGCCTCAAGCTGATGGCGAAACTCAACATCGCCGAGCGCCGCCTCCCGCAGGATGGCCGCATCAAGCTCCGTATCCTCGGCCGCGAAGTCGATCTCCGCGTTTCCACGCTGCCCACGCTCTACGGCGAAAGCGTCGTGATGCGTCTGCTCGATCGCTCCGCCGGCGATTTCTACGATCTGCGCCGCCTTGGCTTTGACGATTACATGCTCAGCCGCATGGAGCATTTCACCTCGCTGCCGCACGGCATTTTTCTCGTCACCGGCCCCACCGGCAGTGGCAAATCGACCACGCTCTATTCGGCGCTCAAGCGCATCAATCTGCCGGATAAGAAGATCATCACGATCGAAGACCCCGTCGAATACCAGATGGACGGCATCAATCAGATCCACGTGAATCCGGCCATCGGCCTTACGTTCGCGGCCGGTATTCGCCACATCGTCCGCCAGGATCCGGACGTCATCATGATCGGCGAAATTCGCGACCGCGAAACCGCGGATATCGCGATTCGCTCCGCACTCACGGGCCACTTCGTGTATTCGACGCTGCACACGAACGACGCGCCCAGCGCCGTCACGCGCCTCACCGACATGGGCGTGGAGAATTATCTGATCAACTCCTCGGTGGTCGCGGTGCTGGCGCAGCGACTGGTGCGCCTGATCTGCGCTGGCTGCCGCGAAAGCGCGGGCCGTGTTCTCAGCCCCTGGGGCGATCACGTCGATGCATTCCACGGACGCGGCTGCGAACTCTGCAACGGCTCCGGCTACAAAGGGCGCGCCGGGATTTTCGAGCTGATGGAATTGAACGAAGAGCTCCGCACCCTCATCATGGCGGGCGCCGACGCCAGCCGCCTCACCGAAGCCGCGAAGCGCAACGGCATGCGCCAGCTTCGCGAGGACGGCTGGGCCAAAGTAAAGCTTGGTATCACGAGCGCGGAAGAAGTCACCAGGGTCACGCAGGAATTCTGATGGCGGCGACAGCGTTCCACTATCGCGCGGTCGGTTCGGACGGCAAGCTGCGCACCGGCATGATCACGGCGGAGACCACGACGCACGTCGCGCGCGAACTGCGCCGCCAGGGGCTGACGCCGGTCTATGTCGGCGCGGAAGAAAAAAAAGGATTCACCGTCAACCTGCCGTCTTTCGGCGGTTCGCGGCGCAAAGACGTTCTCTTCTTCACCCAGGAGCTTTCCACGCTGCTGAATTCCGGCGTGCCGCTCGACCGCGCCCTCGGCATCACGACCGAACTCACAACCAGCGCCGGATTCCGCACCATCGTCTCCGAAATCCTGCGCTCCATCAAGGGCGGTAAATCCCTGGCCGACGCGCTCGCGATGCACCCGGCTTTTTTCTCCGATCTCTACATCAATATGGTGCGGGCCGGTGAAGCATCCGGCAGCCTGGGTGGCATTTTCGAACGCCTTGCCGATTTCGAGCGCGCCCGCGACGAGCTGCGCGGCTACATCATTTCGTCGATGATTTATCCGGCGCTGCTGGCCATGGTTGGCGCGGGGTCGATTTTGGTGCTGCTCGATTACGTGGTTCCGCGCTTCGCCAGCATCTTCGACGACGGCCACATGCAGATCCCCACGCCGACAAAGATCATGCTCGAGGCGAGCAAGATCGTGCAGAACTGGACCTGGCTCGTGGCGCTCATCGTTGCGGCCGGCGTGATCGCGTTCCGGCTTTACAAGAAGACGCCCGCCGGCAGAGCCTGGTGGGATGGCGCGCGGCTGAAGATTCCTCTGCTGGGCGACGCGCTGCGCAAGGCGGAAACATCCCGCTTCGCGCGCGCGATGGCCACACTGGTGGGCAATTCGGTGCCGCTCGTGCAGTCGCTCCACATTTCCGCCGGCATTCTCTACAAC
>CAZPZE010000708.1:0-27710 GCA_964590625.1 uncultured Solibacteraceae bacterium | reverse complement strand
ACTGCTTTCAAACGGCGGCTCTGCGATGAGCGCCGCCACAACTCCGCAGACCGGCGAATTCCTCGTCGCCATCGATATCGAAGAAAGCCGCGACCGCAACGCCCCGCTCCTGCGCCTCGCGTGCCCAATCGAACCCGAATGGCTGATCGATCTTTTTCCGGAACGCATCGTGGAACGCCAGGCGGTGGAATGGAATCGCCAGGGCGAGCGGGTGGAAGCTGTCAGCGCCCTCGTTTACGACGAACTCACCATCGAAGAAACCCGCGGCGGGGCTGTGGATGACGAAGCGGCAGCAAAGCTCCTCGCGTCGCGCGCCATGGAAGCTGGCATCAGACGATTTGTCGACCCCGCCGAACTCGATGCTCTTCTCGCCCGCATGGAATTCGCCGCCGGACATTCCGCGATCCAGCCGCTCGACGAAAACGACATGAGGCGCGCCATCGAAACCATCTGCTACGGCCTGCGCAGCTTCGCCGATCTCGAACGCGCGGCCTCAGCTCTTCTGCCTGCGCTCGAATCGATGCGCGACCGCCAACTGCTCGACCGCATTGCGCCCGGCCGCCTTCGCCTGCAGGGCGGCCGCCAGACGAAAGTCCACTACGAGCGCGGCAAACCACCATGGGTCGAATCGCGACTGCAGGATTTTTTCGGAATGACGGAAAGCCCGCGCGTCGCCAACGGCAAAGTGCCGCTTGTGGTGCACCTGCTCGCGCCGAACCGCCGGCCGGTGCAGACCACAACCGACCTCGCCGGCTTCTGGCTGCGCCTCTATCCGCAGGTGCGCAGGGAACTCAGCCGGCGTTATCCGAAACACGCCTGGCCGGAAAAGCCGCTTTAGCGCTTCACTTCGTATTTATCGAGAATCTCGCTCCACTGGCCGCGCGCCTCGAGAATCATCTCGATCACCTCGCGCACCGCCCCCTGGCCGCCGCGCGCTTCGGTCACGTAATGCGCCTCGCGCTTCACTTCGGGCCGCGCGTTGGCTACCGCAACCCCCAGCCCCACGCGATGCATCACGACGATATCCGTGAGATCGTCGCCGATGAACGCCATCTCATCCGCGGTCGCCTGCGCATCCGCCTGGATCGCTTCGAGAATCGGGATTTTCTCGATGTGCCCCTGATAGACGTAATGCATCCCGCATTGACGCGCGCGTTCCACAACCGATGGAGAGTCGCGTCCGCTGATGACGCCTGTCTTCATGCCCTTCCACGAGCACCACTGCAGCGCGATTCCATCCTGCGCATCGAAGCCCTTGAACTCGATCACGTTGCCCGCGCCGTCCGGCACGAAATACATCTTGTCGCACAGGACGCCGTCCACGTCCATCAGCAGAATTTTGATCTTGGCGGCGCGTTCGCGCACTTCAGGGGATATCGGCATCAACAGACCTTTGTAGCATGCACGCTCAGGATTGACGCAGGGCGGGCCTTCAGGCCTGCCGTCGAGCTTTTGCTCGACGCAACCGGCCACTAAATCCGGTGGAACGCTCTCAAAATCTCCCGCGTTCCATACTGCAGCGCAACCGGCCGTCCATGCGGACAAGCCATCGGATACTCCGTCTGCGCGAGCGTCCGCAGCATCCACTCCATCTTTCGCTGATCGAGCGGCGTATTGATCTTGATCGCCGCACGGCACGCGAGCGACGCCGCGATGCCCCGCCGCACATCCGCGACCGACACGCCCCGCAGTTCGCTCTCCGCAATCTCCAGGATCTCGAAAATCGCGCGCTCGATATCGGCATGCCCCACCGCCGCCGGCACTGCTTTCACCGCGATCGTCCGATGCCCGAACGGCTCGGTATCGAACCCCGACGCCCGCAGTTCATCCTCAATCCGCGCGTACTCAATCTGCTGCTCCGGCGTGAGCTGCAGAATCACCGGCATCAGCAACTGCTGCATCTCCGCGCGTCCGGAAGCCTGCTGCGCCAGCACCTGCTCGAACAAGATCCGTTCATGCGCCACGTGCTGATCGATGATCCACAGCCCGTCGCGTCCCGCCGCAATGATGAAGCTGTTGTGCAGCTGCCCGAGCGGCCGCAGGTCCGATATGTTCGTCATCGAACCGGCCATTCCCATCTCGGGCGGCATCGCCTCAGCCGGAAAACCACCATGCGTATCCGGAACCTTGAGCCGCAGCGGCGCCGCCGCCCCGGATTTCGCCTGAGCAGGAGCTGTCGCGGCCGTCTGCTGCGCTGTCTCCGCAATCCGCGGCGCATCGAAATCAAAACGCGCGGGAGGAGGCGGCGCCGGATGCAGCGTGAACTCCGTCGCCGGCGCTTCATTCTGCATCATCTGCGAAAACTCGGAGTAGGGAAGTGTCGCCGCCGGCTGCGGATTCGGGCTGAAACTCGGAGCCGGGCGCGAGAGCATCAACTGATCCCGCACCGCATCGCGGACGAAATCATGCGCCCACGATTGATGCCGGAACCGCACCTCCGTTTTCGAAGGATGCACATTGACGTCCACCTCTTCGTGATCACAATCGAGAAACAGCAGCGCGAACGGAAAACACGCGGGGGGCATCAGGTTGTGATACGCCGCCGAGAGCGCATGCAGAATCAGCCGGTCACGAATCAGCCGTCCGTTCACGAAGATAAAAATCGAATTCCGGTTATTCTTCTGCACCTGCGGTCGCGAGACGAATCCGCGCACCGAGTAGCGCTTCGGCTCCTCTTCCGGATTCGGCGCGGGCAGCGTCGCCTCATGCGTGCCCAGATCAATCAGATCGCCCAGAATCTGGCTGCCGAACACCTGAAATACGCGCTCGCGCAGCGTCTCCACAGGCGTTGCCTGCAGCAGAATCGCGCCGCCGCTGCGCAGTTCGAAAGTCTTATCCGGATGCGCCAGGCTGTAATGCGTCACGAGCGACGCAATATGCGCCATCTCGGTCTGTTCCGAGCGCAGAAATTTCCGCCGCGCCGGCACGTTGTAAAACAGATCGCGAATCGAAATCGCCGTGCCGCCGCCGCGCGCGATTTCCTCGCAACTCAGAATCTTCCCGCCCGCGATTTCCACCCGCGTCCCCGTCTGCTCATCGGGCGAGCGCGTTTCAAGCAGCAGCCGCGAGACCGATGCAATCGAAGGCAGCGCTTCGCCGCGAAACCCGAGCGTCGCGATCGAAAGCAGATCGTTCACGTCATGCAGCTTGCTCGTCGCGTGGCGCTCGAACGCGAGCAGCGCATCGTCGCGCAGCATGCCGCAGCCATCATCGGCCACGCGGATCAGACGCCGCCCACCCGATTCGATTTCGATCGAGATGCTTGTCGCGCCCGCGTCCAGCGAATTCTCCAGCAGTTCCTTGACTACGGACGCCGGACGCTCCACTACCTCACCGGCCGCAATCTTGTTGGCGACGTTGTCGGAAAGTACGCGAATGCGGCCCACGTCAATACTCTAGCGGACCGCGGATTCCAGCCCGTCGCACGCGCGGGCGACGCCGTCTTCCTTTGCGATCACGGCCGCGGCGCGTGCTGCAGCATCGCGGTAAGAGGCATCCGTTAGCAGCAGTTTCAGCTCCGCCGCGGCCCGATCCGCCCGATACGCGCCCCGCGGCAACACCCGCGCCACCCCGAGATTGACGCAGCGCCGCGCATTATCCGGCTGATCATGCCCCCACGGCACCACGCACATTGGCACGCCCGCCCGCAGCGTCTGCGCAGTCGTCCCCGCGCCGCCCTGATGAACCACCGCCGCCGCGCGGGGAAACAACTCCGAATACGGCGCATACTGCGCGATGCAGACATTCTCCGGCAACGGCCGGTCGGGCCGATTTCGCGGATCGTCCCCCACCAGCAGGACTGCGCGGCAGCCCAGCCGCTCCGCAGCCCGCAGGCTCTCGGAATAAAACTCTCCCGCGATCGATACAGCGGACGATCCCAGCGTAAAAACCACCGGCGCCGGACCCGCATCCAGAAATTCCCGCAGTTCCGCGCTCAATCCCTCGCCCGGCGTGAGCTTGTCATAAAACGGAAAGCCGGTAATCGACGTGTTAGGCGGCCAATCGGGCTGCGGCTGCGCCAGCACTTCTGAAAACCAGGCCTGCGTCCCCAACGGCGAGAACATGTCATCCAGCAGCGGATTCGGCACCTCCCGCAGCCCCGCCCGCCTCCGAAGACGATGCGCAGGTTCGGCCCAGGACCGCATCACCCGCCGCGCCATTTTCCCGAACTGCTTCCAGAACGCCGGCCCGAATCCGCGAAACCAATCCAGAAATGCCGCGCCCGAAATCGAAGGCGGATCGAACGCCGAGAGCAGGATGGAAGGCTGAAGCGCCACCGAAATCCAGGGCTTTCCCAGTTCCTCGGCCACGATGGGCGTCGCAAACGCAATCGGATGCCCCACCAGCAGGTCCGCATCGCCGGCGATCTCCTTCAAATCCTGGTACGAATGCTCGATCCACGGCATCATCATTTTGCGAAAAACGTATTCCGTCCCCTTGCGCGGATGGAAAACCTTTTCCATGAACTCGGGATCGTCGCGGAACTCGCCCAGGTCGGGACGCACGCGGTGAAAACCCAGCCCCTCCCCCTCCACTTTCGCCCGGTAGATTTCGGAAGTCGCGATAGTGACGCGGTGTCCCCGGTCACGCAGCCCAATCCCCACCGCGATATAGGGGTGCAGGTCGCCCAGCGAGCCAAACGTCGTCAGGGCGAAATGAGACATCCACCCACATGTTAATATCGGATGTAAGTCCATCCCGAGGTACCAGTGTCCACGCATCTGAGCCGTAAAGAGTTAAAGCAGGATAATGTTGCGCTTAAAGTCGAAGAAACGCGGCATTTCCTCGTCGAACACCGCGAAGCGGCCATCAAAGCCGGGATTGCCGTGGTGATCGTTCTCGCGATCGGATTCGGCTCGTGGTTCTTCGTCAACTCCCGCAAACAGGCCCGCCAGCAGGCGCTCGCTAATGCCATCGAGCTGGAAAATGCCCCGGTCGGCGCGGCGAATCCCAACGGTGGCCCGAGCTTCCCCACAGACGCGGCGAAGAACGCGGCGGTCCAGAGCGCGCTGAAGTCGGTGATGGCGGAAGGCTCCGAGGAAGGCTACGCGGCCGAATATTATCTGGCCGGCATCAATGCTTCCAACGGCAAGACGGATGAAGCTCTGAAGGGATACGATCACGTCGCTTCGAATGCAGGCGCCGATTACGCTTCGCTCGCCAAACTGGCCAAGGCGCAGCTGCTCTTTTCGCTGAACAAGTCATCCGAAGCTCAGGCCATCCTCAAAGACCTGATGGACCACCCCACCGCGATGGTCTCCAAAGATCAGGCGGCGATGACGCTCGCCCAGGGCATTGCTTCCACACAGCCCGAGGAAGCGCGCAAGCTGCTCCTCCCGATCGCCAGCGAGCATTCCGATGTCAGCCAGGCGGCGGTAACGGCGCTCGGCGACCTTCCCGCCGCGAAGTAAGACGGCCTCCGCGGCGATGCTGAGCCATCTCCGGTTTCCGGCTGAACAATCCCGCGGACGGCGCTACCCCGAACCCGAACACGGCTACCGAAATTCATTTCAGCGCGATCGCGACCGCATCATTTATTCCCGCCCCTTCCGCCGGCTCGAAAACAAAACTCAGGTTTTCGCTCCCGATATTTCGGATCACTTCCGCAACCGGCTCACCCATACCATCGAAGTCGCTGAAATCGCCCGCACCGTCGCCGGCGTGCTCGGGCTGAATGAAGATTTCACCGAAGCGCTCGCGCTCGTGCATGACGTTGGTCATCCGCCCTTCGCGCATTCGGGTGAAGAAGCGCTCGATGAGGAAATGCGCCGCTTCGGCGAAAGCTTCAATCACAACCTGCACGCGCTGCGCCTCGTCGAAACCATTGAGAGCCGCTACCCCCGCTTTCCCGGCCTCAATCTCACTTTCGAAGTCCGCGAAGGCATCGTCAAGCATTCGCGCGATCTCACGCCGGGCGAATCGCCCATTCTCGATGAGTACCTGCCGCAGTGGCGCCCGCCGCTCGAAGCGCAGCTCATCGATCTCGCCGACGAAGTTGCGTACAACGCCGCCGATCTCGACGACGCCTACGATGCCGGCATGATTGAGCCCGCACAGGTCGCCGCCGCCGTCCCGGCCTACGCCGAAATTCTGGATAGCGTGGAAACCAGCTATCCTGGCGCGACGGAACCCGAGCGCTTTCAGGAAACGCTGCGGCATCTGATCGATGGTCTGGTGTCCGGTCTGATCGAAGGCACCGTGGCTTCGGCGAAGGCGGCTGATGTCACCGACGTCGATTCCATCCGCCGGTATCCGAAGCGCATCGTGCGGTTCACGGATGAATCTGGCGCCACCAGCCGTGAGCTCAAGCGCTTCCTGCAGGAGCACGTCTACCACTCGCCGGATCTCGCGGATGACCGCACGCGTTCGATGGAACGTCTCTCGCGCCTGTTCAGGCACCTGATGCAGTATCCCGAGCTGTTGCCGGGCGGCGAGACGCTGGAACGCGCCGGAGGCGAACCGCTGCACCGTATGGTCTGCGATTACATCGCGGGTATGACGGACGGGTATTTCGAACGCGTCTATACGGCCGTGCTCGGCTGAAGCGCAGGCGGGCCTTCTTCCGCGGGCAACACGTACCAGCCGAGAAACGCCGAAGCAATCAGCGCCGCTGCCGCCATCACGAACGTATCGGCATAGCCGAAGCGCGAGGCCACTGCGCCCGCCGCGAAGGAGCCGGTACCGACAAACAGATCGTAGAACGCGCTCAGCGTGCCGACTGCGACGCCGCGCTCATGATTCGCCGAGCGCCGCATCACAACCGAAGCGATCGACGAAAACGGGAACGAGAACCCGAGCCCCAGCAGCCCCGCGGCTGCGACCGCAATCGCCGGGCGGGGTCCGGAGGCGAGCGCCAGCAGCCCCACGGCCATCGCGGTGATTCCGAAATAAAACGTCACGCGCGGATGCACGCGATCCGGCAGGCTGCCGAGGAAGAACCGCGAGCACAGCATCGCGCCGGCGTACGCCGTGAATGCCGCCAGTCCCGAATTGCCGAAGTGCGCCAGATGCAGCACCAGAAAGCCCGTGATTACCGGATAGTGAACGTTGACGAATCCGGTCGCCAGTCCCGGCAGGATGAGCGAACGCGACGGCCAGCGGAAGCCATGGTTTTCATGGTGCGGCGTGAAGTGCTCCGGAATGCGCGTGAGAATCAGGAATCCCGCGGCGCCCAGAACCACCTGGCAAAACGCGGCGCGCTGAAATGTGCCGAGCCAGCTGCCGACCACCGGTCCGGCGGAAAGTCCGCCCCAGATTCCGCTGCTGATGTAGCCCAGCGCCTGCGCGCTGCGTTCGGTGCCGGCGAGTTCCACCGCCCATGCTGCGGCACCGGTGTAGAGACAGGCTTCACCTAATCCCTGGAAGCATCGCGCCACCCACACGCCCGTGATGCCGAACGGCAGCAGATAAACCGCGCCCGCGAAGGTGCAGCTTGCAAGCCCGGTCAGAAAGGCGATTTTACGGCCTTTGTTATCGGCCATTGGGCCGGAAATCAGGCGGCTCACCAGCGCGACCACGGAAAAGATGCCGATCACGAAGCCGATCGTGCGGTCCGAGCCGCCCAGGTCGTTGCGGACGTGTGGCGCAAGCTCGGGCAGCACCGTCCCCATCCCCACAAATCCCAGGAAAGTGGCGGCGATTAACGACCAGAAACGAAAACTAAATCCCCTCGGTGAACCCACTTGCTTTTACTTTAGCTGGAACTGCAGGCTGCGGGCCGGATCAGCTCGACTTCTCGCCGCGCTTCTTGACGTCAATGTTCAGACGCTTGATCTTCTGGTTGAGCGTGGAGAGCGGCACGCGCAGCGCTTCGGCGGCTTCGGTCTGGCTGCCGTTGCAGCGATCGAGAAAATCGATGATTGTGCGCCGCTCGTACTCCGCGACGATTTCGAACAGCGAAGCATCCGCCGGCAGTGCTCCGTTCTCGCTCGGACGCGTCCGGATCCCGGCCGCCTGCACCAGATAATCCGGCAGCACGTCCACCGAGATCACGGGCGTGGAAGCCAGCACCACCGCGCGCTCCACCACGTTCTCGAGCTCGCGGACATTGCCCGGCCAGCCGTGATCGAGCAGCAACTGCATAGCCTCCGTATCGAAGCGCAGCGCAGTGCGGCGCTGATCGTCCAGAAATTTCTCGTTCTCGTGCGAGAAGCGGTCGAGGAAGTGATGAATCAGCGCCGGAATATCCTCGCGCCGCTCGCGCAGCGGCGGAAGATTGATGTTGATGACATTGAGACGGTAGTAAAGATCTTCGCGGAACTTTTTCTCGTCCACCATCTTCCGCAGATCGGCGTTGGTGGCCGCGAGAATACGCACGTCCACCTTGATGACTTCGTTCGAGCCGAGCGGCGTGAATTCCTTTTCCTGAATCACGCGCAGCAGCTTGGCCTGCGTCTCCGGGCCGATGGTTCCGATTTCATCGAAGAAAATCGTTCCCTTGTTCGCGACCTCGAATGCGCCCTTCTTGTTGTGCAGCGCGCTCGTGAAGGCGCCGCGCACATGGCCGAACAACGTGGATTCCAGAAGATCGGTTGGCAGCGAACCGCTGTTCACCGCGACAAATGCGTGCTCCACGCGCGGCGAATTCGAATGAATGGCCTTCGCGATCAGTTCCTTGCCGGTTCCCGTCTCACCCGTGATCAGAATCGTGGAACGGCTTGGCGCCACCTGCGCCACCAGATCGAGCACCCGCAGCATGCGGTCGCTCTTGCCGACGATGTTCGGAAAGCTGTAACGCTGCTTGAGAGTGCGCTTGAGCTGCGTGTTCTCATCGATCAGCCGCTGCCCGGAGATGGCGCGATCGATTTCGATGATGAGCTTGTCGTTGTCCCACGGCTTCGAAACGTAGTCGTTGGCCCCCAGCTTCACTGCCTGCACAGCCGCTTCCACGCCGCCCCAGGCGGTGATCATGAAAATTGGCGTGTGCCGGTCGCGCTCGCGCACGTCGCGCAGGACTTCCATGCCGGATTTATCCGGCATCATGAGATCGAGCAGTACCAGATCCCAGGCGCGCGATTCCAGCTTCCGTTCGCCTTCGGCCGCGCTCGCCGCGAGCTCTACCTCATAGCCTTCCGTGGTGAGCAGCGCTTCGAGGCTTTCGCGGATTTCGATTTCGTCGTCAATGATGAGGATGCGGGCTTTACCGGTTCCCGTGCTGCCTGTTGCGGCGGCGGCCATGGTCACGCCGTCACCGCTTTCCTCGCGGGCGGAAATTCCAGATGGAAGCAGGTGCCTTCACCCGGCTTCGATACAGCTTCAATTGCGCCTCCATGCTCCTGAATGATGCCATACGTCACGGAAAGACCGAGGCCGGTACCCTTCTTGACGCCTTTCGTTGTGAAGAACGGATCGTAGATGCGGCCCAGATGTTCGGGTGCGATGCCGTGTCCGGTATCGATCACGTCCACTTCCACGCCTTTCTCGCTGCGGCGCGTGATCACGCGCAACACGCCGGAAGGCTCCATCGCGTCCCGCGCGTTGAGGAAGAGATTGAGGAAGACCTGCTGCAGTTTGCCCTGATTGCCGCGAATCGGTTCAAGATCTGCACAGAGCTCGGTCTTCACCTGCACACCGGCTTTGCGCAGCTGATGTTCCAGCAGCGCCAGCGTTTCTTCGATGACGCTGTTGATCTGCACTTCCGCCAGATCGGACGTCCAGGTGCGCGAGAAGTTCAGCAGCGAATTCACGATTTCGCTCGCGCGGAATGTCTGCCCCGAGATTTTCTCCAGCATGCGCGATTTCTGCTCGTCGCCCGAAACCTGCTTGGCCAGCATCTGCGCGTAATTCGAAATCACGGCGAGCGGCGTATTGACTTCGTGCGCCACCCCGGCCGCCAGCAGTCCGATGCTCGAAAGCTTGTCCGCCTGCACCAGACGCCGCTCGAGTTCCGCGCGCGCCGTGATGTCATCAAAGATCACCAGCCGGCCGATCTGTTCCATGTCCCGCGAAACCAGCGGCGCAATCGCGATGTTGACGGTCGCTTCGCCGTGCGCGGAATCCAGCTGGAATTTATCCAGATGCTGGATGCGCATTTCACCCTGCGCCCGGTCGAGCTGTTCCATCAGCGCCGCCGGGAAAAGCTCGGAGAGCCGCCGGCCCAACGCGTCTTCGCGCCCGATGCCGCTCAGCCTCTCCATCTGGGTATTCCAGCTTTCCACGCGGTCTTCCAGATCCGCCGCCAGCACGCCGACGTTGATCGATTCGACGATGTTCTCGCTGAATTCCTTCAGGCGCTCATACTCATCCGCCTTCTCGCGCAGCGAGCGGTAGAGGTTGGTGTTTTCGATCGCGATCCCGACGTAGTTGGCGAGCGTGAGCAGCAGTTCCACATCGTCGCTCGAAAGGAACTCGCCGGTTTCCGTGCGGCTCACTCCGAGATAAGCGATCGTCCGTCCGCGAACCGCGCAGGGCAGGTAGTAGTTCAGGTCGAGATCGGAAATCGTCTGCCGGACCGAAGCGGGCCAGCCGCGCGCCACAACATCGAGGTGATAACGTGTGCGCTCGAAGAACAGATACGGGCCCTTTTGCGGCCAGGTCAGAAAGCTGAGATCGAGCTTTTCATCCGTGCCGCGCGCGCGTGCTCCTGAACCCATGGCGAGCCGCAGCTTCCACTCTTCGCCTTCGCTGAGGAAAAACGCGACATGCCGGATCGAAAGCGTCTGCATCAGGCGGTCGGCGACCGACTGCAGCATTGGATCGAGATCAGAATCCGAGTTCAGCTCGCGCGCGAATTCCACGAGCGTGCGGCGGTAATCGTACTGGTCGCGATAGAAGTAGCGGTCGAGCCGCTCCTGAATCCAGTTCCGGATCGGCTGGAACAGAAACGTGGCGATCAGCATCACGATCACCAGACTGCTGCTGCTCATATCCCGGATGTTGACCTGCACCAGGCGGCTAACGCCCAGCGCCAGCGCATAGAACGCGGTAAGAACGCAGACGGTCGCGAGCGTATACGCATAGCCGCGCCGGAAAATCACGTCGACGTCCATCAGCCGGTAACGTACGATTGCGTAGGCGATCGTCAGCGGGATCAGCGGCAGCGTGAGAACCGCGTAATCCAGATACGGATAATCCAGCATGTACGTCCCGAGCACATACGGCGCCGCGTAGAGAATCCCGAACGGCGCGAAGCCGAAAACAATGCCGTTGCGCAGCCACTTCAACTGCTGCCGGACGACGGTATCTTCCGCCTTCCGGTAGCCGCTCTGCAGCACTATGGCGCTAGCGATGTAGGTCACGGTGAGCAGCCCCAGCCACACGCGATCGAGAATGTAGCGAACCTCCACCGGAGAATAGGCAGGCGCGGTCAGGAAGCCCGCGCCGAATCCGAACGCGATGAGCGTCAGCAGAATGCCCGGCGCGTAGATCGCCGCGGTCATCCAGCGGCGGTACCAGGGCCGCGGTTCCGGGAAGCCGAAACAGAAATGCAGGAACAGCGCCGGCGCCAGCCAGCCCGCCACCAGGTTGCCCCAGTACATCACCTGATCGAACGCGTTCAGCTTACCTGTGTAGTGGAAACACGAAAAGACAAACGAAGCCAGGCAGAAGACGAAGAAGTGCCGCGCCTTGGGCGCGCTCGCGCGCCGGAAATTGATAAACAGACCGATCGCCAGATACGCGATCCCCACCAGGTACTGGTAGGAGAGCGTGGCGCCGCGACGCACCTCGCCGATGAAGACCGTCGCCGGAATATCGATTCCGTTGCGATCGAGATGATAAGTCGCCTTGCCCCACGTGCCGATCGCGCCGAGGGTTTGGGCAACCTGATCCGCGCGCGTGATCGTGACGTTCTGGATCGACCGGAGGACATCGCCCTCATGGATGCCGGCGTGTTCGGCGGGTCCATCGGAAACCACCCGCGCGGCGATCACGTTGCCCGCGCGCTCCGCCCACAGCACGCCGTCATCGGGAAGCCGGAACTTCTGGACCTGCTGGAAATTGACGATCGCGGCAATGGCGGCCGCAACGGTGAGCACCGTCAGGATAGCCGTCGAGAGCTGGATCTTCAGGTCCTGGAGCATAAGAGCCCGTCCGCCGTGTGAAGACACACGACGGCGACATCTTTATTGTAAGTGCAGTTCAGATGCCAGCGCGCGCTGAGTTTTCCATTGAAACGATGGGACTTAATCGTGTTGCAAAACGGCGAAATTCCATTTTTGGAATAAACGCCAAATCAAGCCACCTGGAATCCTGGGTTTAGAACTTTATCTCTGGCCGTTTCTTACGCATCCAGTCCACGAACTTCGAGGGGGCGGTCATGGTGGAGAGGCGGCTTTGGCGCACCAGTGCCCAGTCGGAAAACTCGCCGGAGTCCTTGATCTCCCGCAAGGTCACGGGCGGTTCGATGCGGCCGGCATATCGAAAATCCGCCACCGCCAGCTTTGCATTCCTGGGATCAGCACGGCCATCCCCCACCACCTCCGCCATGCCGACGATCGCGGCCTCGCCCTGGCTGTGGTAGATGAAGACGCGATCCCCCGTTCGCATCTCCCGGATGGCTCGCAGAGCCTGCGGGTTCTTCACCCCATCCCAGACCGTCTGCTTCTCTTTCGCTAATTGTTCGATAGAGTACGTTTCCGGATCGGTCTTCGCCAGGAACCAGGCTCGTTGATGTAAAGTACTATGTCCCATATACCGAAGTATATTCTCGAACGTCCATTTGTCTTGCTACGATTTAGAGAGTGGGTATGGCACGGTGGACAAGACTAGCCGTTGGGCTTCTGATGACGGTTGGTTTCGCGGCGGCGCAGTCTGCGCCTGCGGTGTCTTCGCCCGCGCCCGCGGCTGAAAATACAGCGAATAGCGCTCCCGTGGCGTCAGCCGCGCCTGCTGCGACGCCTGCCGGATCGAGCCCTGCCGGATGTCCCGCCGGCGCCTCGTGGTTTTGCGTAACTCAGACGCTGCAGCGGCTGATGTTCAATCTGGACGGCACACACAAAGCGGATGCGGAAATTGCCCAGTCCGTGCCGAACGCAATTCAGCAAATGATTCAGGATGGCGTTCTGAAGCCGTCGAATGCGCCGAAAAAGCCCATTAAAGGGTTCGATGACGCCAACGATTTTCTGATCCATTACATGAGCGATGCGCCCGCAACAGCGCCCGCCGCAGCGGCGCCTTCGCCGTCAGCCCCCGTCGCCGCCGCGACGCCGGAAACCGCTTCCGCGCCGCCGCCCGCCGCCGCACCGGAAAGTACATCCGCTCCTGCATCCGCCGATTGCCCGAAAGACAAGCCATGGCTCTGCCCGGTTGCAGGACCCGCGCCGGCGCAGGCGAAAACGCAGGCTGGTACTCCATCGCCGTCTGCTCCTCCTGCCCAACCGGCCGCTGCTCCGTCAAAGGCAAGTGCGGCGCCGAATGATCAATCGAAAGATTCCACTGGAAAAGCCGCCGAATCGGCCGATAAAACGCCTTTCTATGTGTATGGACCAAACGATGTTGTCATGGTTACCGTAGCGGGAGAGACGATGGCGACCGGGACCTTTACAATCATGCCGGACGGCCGCATGTCGATGCCGCTGCTGACCGAGTTCAAAGCCGCGGGGCTGACCGGACCGCAACTAAAAGACACCATCACCCGGAAACTGCGCGATGAGGCGGGCATTCTGGAGCCGGTTGTCAACGTTCAGCTGCTGCGCAGCAACAGCAAGCACTACACGATGCTCGGCGCGGTCATGCGCCCTGGCCCGGTGCCGCTCATTCAGGACACGACGCTGCTGGACGCCCTTTCGATCGCGGGATTTCAGGAATTCGCCAAGAAGACCAAAATCACGGTCCGCCGCGGCAACAAAGTAGTCGTGACTTTTAATTACAAGGATGCCGTCAAGGGCAAGGGTCTGGACAAAAACATCACGCTGGAGGACGGGGATTTTATCTACGTCCCCGGAGACTGAGTTCGATGGTAGCAACGCAAAACTTCACCATTTCCCGGCGTTCGCTGGACGTTGAGGATTATATTGACATCGGCCGGCGTCATGCCGGCTGGATTGCCGGCCCGGCGTTTTTCGGCCTTGTGGTCTCCATCTGCGTCGCGTTCATCCTGCCCAACACGTATGAGTCGCAGGCGACGATGCAGATCCAGCCTGCCCACATCACCGAGAACATGGTGCAGTCAACCATCGCGAGTTCCCTGAGCGAGCGCATTCAGTCGATGCAGCAGCAGATCGAGAGCCGGCAGGAACTCGGCTCTATCATCAATGACCCGCGCCTTTTGCTCTACAGAGAAGAGCAGAAGACGAAGCCTCTCGAAGACGTCATCGATGATATGCGGAAGGCTATTCACATCGACCCCATCACCGCCGGCACCTCCAAAAAGGCGATGGCGTTCAATATCCGCTTCGACTACAAAGACCGCTACAAAGCCCAGCAGACGGTCCAGACGCTGATCGCCAAGTTCGAAGAGCAGAATCAGAACACCCAAAAGCAGGATCAGGACACGGTCAAGGACTTTTTCACTGACATGCTTCAGAAGGCGAAAGCCAATCTGAGCGATGCCCAGGATAAGCTCACCGCCTTCAAAGAAGGCAACGCGGGCAAACTGCCGGAAGACGTGGCCACGAACATTGCGCGGGAGAACACCTTTAACACGAAGATTCAGGGCGTTCAGGACCAGATCGTCAACGATCGCCGGATGATCACGAACCTCGAAATCGCCAGGGATACCGCGCAGGGGCATCTTGAGCAACTGGAACAGGATCAGGCATCGCTCGAAGCCCTGGCTGCGACGACTACTCCGGGCAGCCCCGCCGCGCAGCAGAATTCGGAACTGGCTCAGCTCGAAAAAGACATGAACGGTCTCGACTTCAGTATCGAGATGGCGCGCAAGACCCACACGGACAAATATCCGCCACTCAAGGCGATGATCGAGCAACTCGATGCGGTGAAGCAGCGATATGCGGCAGTGTCAGAAAAAGTCCGAGCCAAGCAGGAAGCGGATGCGATCGCGGCCCAGAAGAATGCGTCAAAACCGCAGCCCGCGAAAACCCTCGCCGGGATGAAAATAGCGGACGACCGTAATAACGTTCTGGCGAACATCAAGTCGATTGAGGCATCCATCAAGAGTTACAACGACGATATCCTCCGGCTCCAGAAAGAAAAAGATACTTATCAGAAGGAAAGCGACGAGATTGAGCGCAACCTGAAAGACGGCACTGGCCTCGAAGCCACTTACTCGCAGCTCAATCAGACGCTCCAGATGGCGCAGGCCACTTACGCCGACCTGCAAAGGAAAAATCAGACCGTCGATGAAAACGGTCAGTTGATTGAGCGTAAAGCAGGCGAAGTGCTGGACGTGCTCGATATTCCCAACCTTCCGGCTGAACCGATGAAGCCGAACCGTTATCTGATCGTCGGCGCCGGCTTTGCGATTTCTCTGATCCTCGGGCTCGCCCTCGCCGGCCTGCAGGAAGCTCGCGACACTTCGCTCAAGAATCTGAAAGACGTTCGCGCCTACACCAATCTGCCGGTGTTGTGCAGTATTCCGCTGCTCGAAAACACCATGCTGGTGCGCCGCAAACGCCGTTTGACTTACCTCGCGTGGGCGTCCGCCGTAGTGATCGGGGCGGCCGCCATCAGCGGCGCGGTCGTGTACTACTACAACATCACCAAGGGAGCAGGTGCCGCTTGAGCCGCGTTCATGATGCGCTTCGCCGCGCCGAGCAACTGCTCGACGGCTCGGTCGATCCGGCCGCCGATGGTGCTCTTGTCGTCAAAGACGAAACCGGCGTCGCGGGCGTGGATTCCACGGTCGAAGTACCGGCCCAGCCGTCCCGCGGTCTCATGCGTCCGGAGACCGGTGGTCTCCAGATTGACGCGCGCGCGTTTCTCGCCCGCTGCAAGAGCATTCCATTCCGGCCCGCTCCGGAAGCGCATCTGATCAATCCCGACGAGCCGCATGACGGCGCGTCGGAAGAATTCCGCAGCCTCCGCACGCGCCTGAATCATATGCAGGCGCAGCAGGATCTGCGCGTCATCGTGTGCACCAGCGCGTCACCCGCGGAAGGCAAAACGTTCACCGCCTGCAATCTCGCGCTTGCGCAGGCGCAGCTCGAACACCCGATTCTCCTTGCCGACCTCGATCTTCGGCGGCCGGTGATCCATCAGCAGTTTCAGTGCGAGCGCTCGCCGGGATTCTCTGATTTTCTGCTGGGCGAAAAGTCGCTCGAAGAGTGCATCCGCCACGTGGAAGGCACGAACCTGTATGTGCTGCCGGCCGGTTCGGCCGTGCGGAATCCGCTGGAACTTCTGAACATGCGGCCGGTCCGGTACACGCTGGACTCCTTCCGCAAAGTTTTCAACTGGGTCATCCTCGATACGCCGCCGCTGCTGTTTTCGGCCGACGCAAACCTGCTGGCTACGATTACAGACGGCATCATCCTCGTGGTGCGCATCGGCTCCACGACGTACGACAGCGTGGTCCGCGCCATCCAGACGCTGTGCGAAAACAACGTTCTCGGCATTGTGGCGAACGGCGCGCGCGCCGGTGAGCTCTACAGTAAGTACACCTACTACTACACGAAGACCGAAGGCGCGGCTGACTTCGACGACGATGACGACGACGATGAGGACGTCGAAACGGCGGAGGCCGATGCGGAGAGCGCCGACGCGATCGAGGCCGCGTCCCCGTTAAATGAAGCTCCCGCGGTGGAGGCTCCGGTCGAAGCGTCCAGCGCCACCGAGAGTCTTCCGCCCGCAGCGGAACCGGCCGTGAATCCCGGCCCCACTTTCGCCGCGGCGACGACCTTTGACGAAACGCCCGCACCCCTGGTGGAAGCAAAGCCGAAATCGAAAGGCGGCTTCTTCTCTTCGCTCCTGAAGAGCGACCCGAAGCCGAAGAAGGAAAAGTCTGCGAAACCGGCGAAGGTGAAGCCTGCGAAGGTGAAGAAGCCCGTCGAAGTCGACGACGACGCTGAAGACGATCAGTGGCCCGGCATCTAGCCCGGATCAGACGCTTTCGCCGCGAATGAGATCGTCCCAGGTTTCACGCGTCCGGATCACACGCCACTTCGATCCCTCCACCAGCACCTCTGCGCCGCGCGGCCGCGAGTTGTAATTCGAGGCCAGCACGAATCCATACGCGCCGGCGGAAGAAATCGCCAGCCATTCCCCCGGTTCCGCATCCGGCATTTCGCGATCGCGCGCGAGGAAATCTCCCGTCTCGCAGACCGGACCGACGACGTCCGCAATCACCAGCGGCGCATTCGCTCGCTGACGCAGCGGCCGTATTTCGTGATGCGCTTTATAGAGCGCGGGCCGGATGAGATCGTTCATGGCGGCATCCACCACCACAAATTCCTTCGTGGGACTCTGCTTGCGGTAGAGAACCTGCGTGAGCAGAACGCCGGCGGCCCCGACAATCGAGCGGCCCGGTTCGATCATGATTGTCAGCTTCGCTTTGCCGATGCGGTCCCGCAGGTCGGTGATGAAATCGCGGATGAGCGGCGCCTCGTCGCCCATTCGGTAGGCGATGCCGAGGCCGCCCCCCAGATCCACGTGATCGATTGCGAAGCCTTCGCTCTGCAGCGTCTCGACAAGCGCGAGCACTTTTCCGGCAGCTTCGAGGATCGGCGAATAGTCGAGAATCTGCGAACCGATGTGGCAGCTCACGCCGGACGCGGTGACGTTCTTCAGCGCGCGAGTGCGGCGATACACGTCGGCCGCGGCGCCGATATCGATGCCGAATTTGTGGTCGCGCATGCCCGTGCTGATGTAGGGATGCGTCTCGGGATTCACGTCCGGATTCACGCGCAGTGAAAAGCGCGCGGTCACGCCGAGCTTCGCGGCAATCGAATCGATGAGTTCCGGCTCTGCTTCGGATTCGCAGTTGAAGTTGCGGATTCCGGCGCGGAGAGCCTGCTCGATTTCCGCGGCGGTTTTCCCCATTCCGGAGAAAACCACCTTCGCGGGATCGCCGCCGGCTTTCAGAACGCGGAATAATTCACCGCCCGAAACAATATCGAAACCTGAGCCCGCCCGCGCCAGCATGGAGAGCAGGGCCAGCGACGAATTCGCCTTTACCGCGTAGCAGACGAGGTGCGGCACGCCCTCAAACGCTTCGTCATACGCCCGCCATGCCGAAAGAATCGTACCCGCCGAATAAACGTAGCAGGGCGTACCCGCGCTGCGCGCGATCTCTTCGAGAGGGACTTCCTCGCAATACAGCTTCTCTTCCCGGTAATGGAACATTCGTCTCCCTGTCACTTCACGCGCATCACGATCAGCGTCTGGTCATCGAAGCGGATCTGGTTGAAACCATCGAGATCCGCGAAAATATTGCGGACGATCTCGCGGGGTTCGAGACCGCAGTCGCGCTGCAGGATTTTGGCGAGGCGCGCAGATCCGTATTCTTCGCTCGCTTCGGAGAGATGGTCGGAAACGCCGTCGGAAAACAGCACCACCAGATCCCCGGGCCGCGTCTGAAAAACGGTTTCTTCGTAATCGCGGTCCGGCAGAAGCCCCAGCGGAACGCCTTCCACCTGCAGATTGATGATGACGCCTTCGCGGCAGATCATAGGCGGCGATCCACCCGCGTTTGCCATCGTGAAAGATCGCGATTCCGGATCCCACAGCAGCATGACCAGCGTCAGATAGCGGCCCTCCACCTTGCGATGGACGAGAGTGTCATTCAGGGCGCGCATCAGCTCGGCCGGCTTGCGGCGGCGCGGAGCCAGTGTCCGCATCAGACCGTTGACCATGGCGCCGAACAACGCAGCTGCCGCGCCTTTGCCGCTGGAGTCGCCGAATGCGATCTGCATCTGGCCGTCGCCGTGGCCGAAGAAGTCGTAGAGATCGCCCGAAATTTCACGCGCGGGCCGCAGGCCAATCGCGGTTTCAAGGCCGGCAACCTCCGGGGCTTCCTGTGGCAGCAGGACCGTCTGGAGATCGAAGGCGGCATGCAGATCTTCCTGCATCAGCCGCTCGCGCTCGCCGAGTTCCTGATAGAGCCGCGCGTTTTCGATCGCGATGGCGACAGACGGCGCGAGCAGGCTCATGGTTCGGGCGTGGTCTTCGGTGAAGAACCCGACGCGCTCGCTTTCCAGATTCATGACGCCGATCACCGAGTCCTTCACCATGAGAGGCACGGCGAGTTCGCTGCGAATTCCGGAATCGGTCGCGATGTAGCGCGGATCAACAGCAGTATCGTGCACGCGCACGATGTCCCGCGCGACGGCTGCGGCGCCCGTGATGCCTTTCCCCATCGGGATGCTTTCGATGCTGACTCGCTGGTCATAGCGCAGGCTGAAGCGATGGCGAAGCTCGGTGCGCGAAGGATCCACCAGCAGAATGCTGAAGGCGCTGTAGTCGATCAGCGTCCGAACGCTCGACGCGATTTTGCCCAGCAGTTCGTCGAGATCGAGGATCGACGAAAATTCGTGCGAGATGCGGGAGAGTGCGCGGATGGTGCGGTACTGGCGCTCGGCCCGGCGGTAGAGCAGGGCGTTATCAATCGTGGCCGCGGCGCGGCTGGCGACCAGCCGCAGCAGTGAGCGGTGGTAATCCGTGTAAGCGCCGGGCTGGGCGGACTGTACGTCAATGACGCCAATGAGGCGCTTCCGCGCCGTCATCGGCACGCTGAGTTCGCACCGAACTGCATCGGACGTGGAGAGATAGCGCGGATCGTTGCGGACATCGGGCACAAGAATCGGCTCGCGGGTCTGCGCCGCGGTTCCGACGATTCCTTCGCCCGGGGTGATCACGAGATTGCGAACGATGTCCTGACGATGCCCCACGGCGTGGCGGATTCGCAGTTCCTGGCGCTTCTCGTTGTAGAGCAGAATCGCGAAGAGCTCGTAGGGAATCACGCGCTGGACGATGGAGGCGACGTTGGCCAGCAGATCGTCGAGATCCAGCGTCTCGGCCATCGTGGTGGAGACTTCGAGCAGGAAGTCCAGCAGGTCCGTGCGTTCGCGAAACTGGACAGGCGACTTGGCCCGCGGGGAGGGCATATCAGTATCCGGTGTGCCCAATCCCGGCGTCATCCGCCGCTTCGAGAATGCGCACACTGGCGCTGGCGCCGATCCGGCTGGCGCCGGCCGCGACCATCGCCTGGAGATCCCGGAATGTCCGGATGCCGCCGGATGCCTTCACGCCGATGGACGGACCGACAGTGCGGCGCATGAGCGCCACGTCTTCCGTGGTGGCGCCGGAGCGGCTGAAGCCGGTCGAAGTTTTGACGAAATCCGCGCCGGCGGAAACGGCCAGATTACAGGCCGCAACCTTTTCCTCATCGTTCAGGAGCGCGGTTTCGATGATGACCTTGAGGATCGAGCCATGATAGTGGCAGGCATCCGCTACGGCGCGGATATCCGCCTCCACAATATCGATTTCTCCGCCGCGCAGCGCGCCCACATTGATCACCATATCGATCTCCTGCGCGCCGTCCGCGATCGCAGCACGCGTTTCCGCGACTTTCGCCACGGTGCTTGCCGCGCCCAGCGGAAATCCTGCAACGGTGCAGACCCTGACCGCCGATCCGCGCAGTTCCGAGGCAACGAACGGCGTCCAGAACGAGTTGACGCAGACGCTCGCAAAGCCATACTGCAACGCTTCCGCGCAGACGGTCCGAATTTCCTCCCGCACGGCGTCCGGCTTCAGGATTGTATGGTCAATCAGGCTGGCGATAGTCCGCTGCGAGTTCATGCGAAGGCGTGGGAAACGCGGGCCGGGCACACGGAGAGCCGGCGCCACTTCCGCTATTGTCGCATGCGTTTTCTCAGGCGAGCTGTGACGTGCAATGCGCGCAGCGCTTCGCCGCAATTGGGATTTCGCTGAGGCACTCCGGGCACTTTTTCGTCGTCGGGTCGGCGGGCTTGTCGTCGCGGTGGGCGCGCGCGATCAGTGCGTTGACCGGCACCACAACGAGGTAGTAGACAGCGGTTCCGATCAGCAGAAAGGAGACCGCAGCGTTGACGAAGTTGCCCAGCAGAAATTTGCTGCCGTTGATTTCGAACTGAATCGCCGAAAAATCCGGTTTTCCGACTATAGCGGCGATCAACGGTGTGAGAAGGTCTTTGGTGAACTCTGTCACCACCGCTCCGAACGCGGCGCCGATTACAACGCCGACCGCCAGGTCCACTACATTTCCGCGCAACAGAAACTGCTTCAGTCCACCGGCAGGCATAAGGGGTCCCCCTCGACCACTATAAACGTTTTGGAGGCTCCGGGGGCGTAGCCCCCCGCACATCAGGCCGCCGCTCGCCGATTCGCGAATCGTTGCTGGCAAGGTCCTGGAAGGTATCGAACAGACAGCCGGCCCACAGAGATCCCTGGCGCGGGGCGGGCGCGTGGCGCAGGAGTTTCACTAATCCGACGCCAACGCCCGTCACCCCGATGGTTGCCGCGACAGCCCGCACATGGGCCGCGATCCAGTAAAGAAACGAATACCAATCAATGGAGTGTTTCATTTTCTTCTTTCTTTGAAAACTCTCAGTAGATAGCCGGCGGAACCTGAGAGAACGATGACGCGGCCGAAACGCTCACTCCGGCCGGGTCCGCCCAGGCGTCCTGGCTTGCCACTGTAGAGATCGTGCCGGATCCGGAACTGGTTGGAGTAAACACGAATGTATCGGAATTTTCACCGGTCGCTGGATTCCATGGGTTTGTTTTGTCAAAAGTGCCCGTGATTCCGGAGACCGTGAGATTCAGGGTTTCCGCCGGTGAACTGCCGGCGGATAGCGAAGTCCACGTGGCGCCGCCGGAGAGCGTTACCGTGCAGGTGATTCCCACGCCCACAGTCGCCGACCCCGCGCCGGGACAATCCAGACTATAGGCCTTGCCAATGGCGGTATGCGAGGCAATAACAGGAACGTCAAGGTTATTCACCGCAACGTATCCGGTGGCATTCGGATGCACCAGGTCTGAGCTGAGCCCTGACGAACCCAGCCAGTTGGTTGTGTCGTAGTACCAGGCAACCGGATATCCCGCCGGCTTATCCGCGTTGTAGGAGTTGGTCGCGCTCTGCTGCGCCGCGATGTAGAGCCCGCGATTGGACGCGTTCGTCTCGGTGTAAGGAAGAATCGCCCGCACCAGCAGCGCGGTTGTGGAGGGCAGTGACGCGCCCGCGTTCAGCAGCATTTGATACACGCAGTAAGTAAACGTGCCGGACGTACTCTTGTCGCCGATTGCTACGGATGCGCGCTCGTCATTCACTCCTCCCTGGAAGATGACGGCGGCCGGGGATGGAGAGATCGACGTGATCTGTGAAGTGTTGGTCTGCAGGAAACTGCATACCTGCTGGCCAGGATTCCCCTCCTTGTTATAGCCGGCATTCAGAGAACGCGTATTCAGCCAGCCTTCGATCTGATCGGTCTGTGTCGCGCCCGAGCCCCAGCAAATCGAATCGCCGTAGCAGCCGATGGTCTGCCGCGCCGCTGGAGCGGAACTCGAAATCGACTGGCCGGCGGGCAGCAGCAGCGCATCGAGGTGCCAATCCGACGAGCCGGGGTTACTCCCGTTGAACGGAGTGATCTCGTATGTATGGGAACCGCTCTGACCCGAGAATACCTGAACCGTTGTGCGTATGCTGCAGCCGTTCGTCACGGAAACCGTGCTCAGCAGAGAACCATCCTGCCAGACCTTCAGGGCTGTCAGATCGCAGAAATAACCGAAGAGACTGAGCGAGGGAGACGAGGTTGTGAACCGCAGGCCGGAAACGCCAGACCAATATTCATTGGTCGTGTAGCCGGAGTTCGAACCAATCGACGGCGAGCCATCACCCGTGATACCCGTTGCATTGGGCGCAACCTGCACGGCGAAATCCGTGGACTGGAGCGAGAGGCCCGGGGCTGAAGAGACGCACCGGAGATTGTTCTGGCCAGTCACGAACCAGAAATCACCGCTGTTCTGGACGCTCACGTTGTGGTTCGCGTCGGACGCGCCGCTGTAAACGCGATACCAGCCCCACGTCCCGGCGCCTGGACTCGTGAACGAGCCAGTCGCGCCATCCAGGATCACCTTCCACTGGCCGCCCCCGTATGTGTACATATCAAGGGCCGAACAATGTGCGGTCGTCGCAATCAACGCCTGCGACGCGTTTGTGTGAGTATGCGTCGGCGAGCCTCCCGCGGCATCCCATTGCGTGATGAAGGCCGTCGTTGTTGCGGTCGTGGTGGAGAAACCGGTGTTGAGCAGAGATCCGGCGAGCGACGATCCGTTGGTCACTGCGTTGTTGCTGGAAGCGATTGCCGTGTCGCCGCTGCCGTCCGTCAGGTTCGAGCTTCCGCTGAGATCGACGGTCACGGTTTCGGAGCTGAGGATATCGCCATTCAGCACTACCGTCAGCGTGGTTCCCGAGCATCCAGCCGAACTCTGCGCGACGGCAACGCCGCCAACGTTCACAGTTATCCCGGTAACATTCGATCCCGGCGAGCACGAGCCGCTGACGCCCGAAAGCGTGATGGTCACGGTGGTCCCGGCGCTGTTCAGGCTTCCCGATGAGTAGCCGATCGTGGCCGCGCCCCACGCGGGAAGCGAAAAAGCGGCGAGAAGAAGTAAGTGAGTAAGGGTCTTCATTCTGCCTGCACCGTGGGTAAGGTTGGAATCGTGACCGTCGCCTGCCACGCGTTGATATTGGCTGCCGCTGTTCCGCTGACCGTGGCGCGGATGATGATGCCGCCGCCCGGAACGCAATTGTTGCCGCTGGTGATTGCGGTGAACTGGCCCGCCTGCGACCAGGTGCGATTTGCCGCCGCCATCGTCTGCGCGGCGAACGCGCTCTCGGCATTGAACGCCGGATCGTCGCTGACGCTGCCATCGCCTTTCGTGCACGCCGATGCGACAGTCCAGATCACGGTTCCGCTCGTATTCGAGCCGGAGCCGTATTCAATCCGGATGTAAGGCTGCGCGGACGTATCCCAATCGAGCGGCAGTTCCATCCGCCATTGCAGAGCGCCGCCGGTGGATGGAATCGCCTGCAGGGCGCCGCCGATGTTGTTGCTGCCTGCGCGCGGCACGGGAGTCCATTGTCCCGACCCGTAACTCACGCCGGAGCCAACCGATCCCGCAGGCGCCGCCGCGAACGGAATGATCTTAACGTCGCGCGAATCGCAGAACGACGGGTCTGAAGATGACCCATTGGAACAGAAAACCTGATGGGCCGAACCCGTGGCGGCGCCGGTGAGGGCGCTGCCGTTCCCCTGGTTGATCGCGACGCTATGGGCGGCCGCGCCGCTGTTGACGTTCGCGGAACCGCCGAGAGCGATCGCCTGGCCGTTCAGCGTCACGGACGAATTCGCCAGAGCCGTATTCGGCACCGCTTCGTAGGTCACGGTGTTCGAACTCGTCACGATGGGCACCGTGTTGGTGCCGGGCGAAGCGCCGTACGCCACGCCGTTCACTTTGCCCACGGTGACCACGTTGCTGCCGCTCGTTGTTGCGTCACCGGAGAGTTCGGATGCGGAGGGCGTTGTGCCGTCGCGCAGCAGGCCCGTTCCCGGCGTCGCGCTGTTCAGCCCGCCGTTCGCACGGGCGATGATGCCGGTCACGTTGGCGGCGGTACCGGTCGTGTTCTGGTTGAGCGTCGGAACGTCGCCCGGCTGCAGCGAGCACGGAGCGAAAGAACTGGCCGTGCCGCAGGTGCCAATCACCTGATGCGGAGCCTGGCCGGTGGCGCCGGATAAAGTGAGCGTGCCGCCAAGCGCAACGGGCGTGGTGCTCGAGAGCCACGAAGGCACCGAGGTCGCGAACGAGGAGTTCGTGAGGCCCGCGTTGTTCAGCGTGCCCGTCGCTCCGATCTGCACACTGCCGCCGGTCGGATTGGAAAACGTAAACTGCAGCCCGTTAAAGGACGATGAGTTCAGAAAGTTCAGCGTCGAAGGCGTCGTGATGGCCGTTCCGTTCACTGTGGGCGAGAATCCGCCGAACACGCCGTTGTTGTTGTACTGGATTTGCCCGTTCGAGCCTCCAGGTGGCGATCCGCACTGAGTGCTGGACCCGTTCACCAGAACGCAGTTCGTGGGAGAGCCGCTGACCAGGCTCGCGGTGCCGTTGGTGACTTCCACAGCGCCGGTGCCCGAAGGAAAAACGGCCGTCGCGCCACCCGCCGCCGAAGAGACCCAGTAGCCGGAGCCATCGGAAACAATGTATGCGGTATTCGCCGATCCCAGCACGTAGTTCGCGCTGATGCCATTGATGTGGTTGCCGCTGTTGTTCACCGTGACGTTGGCCGCATTCGTATCGAGCAGCGCAACGCACCAGCCTGCGGCCGGAACCGTCACAGGCAGAGAAAAACCGGCATTCGCGGTCTGGATCAGAAGCAGGCCGTTATCGCCCGGCACGATCTGGTAAGCCGCGCTCTTGCTCGACGTCCCCACCGCTCCGCAGCCGTTCGCTCCCGGCGCGCCGCTGGGGCCGATGTCCAGGCCGGGATCGTTAATACCGGTGCCCGAGTCGATGCGGTACTGCGCCGAGAGCGTGTCCTGCAGCTGCGGAATCGAGTTTGCGGTGAACTGAATCGTGGAGCCGTTGAGGGTGTAATCGACACCCGACTGCAGGAGCAGGCCATTGCGGAACAGCAGCAGACTCGATGCCGCGGGTGAATTCGCGAGCGTGAAAGTCGCGTTCAGGCCGTTGATCTGTCCGGCGGGAACCTCGCCGCTGACGAACGACGGCAGCGTGATACCCGCGGTGCACGGACCGGTAGTGCCGTCGACGAAAACACAGTCCCCAAGATTTCCGGTGACTGTTTCGATCTGCCCGTTCTGATCGATCATCGCGACGCCGTTCGTGCCGAAGCCGGGGCCTTTGATCGGGCGCGCGTTGAGATCGGTGACGAGATTCGTGATGGACGATTCGGGCGTGCCGGTAAGTCCACCGGCGGATCCACCGTCGCCGCTGCCGCCGCTGCCAACGCCGCCACCGGTGCGCACCTGCGCTACTTTCAGCGGCGTCGCGCTGGATGGCACGGTCCACGTTTCCGTGTACTGCTGATTGCCGTCGCTTTGATAGAAGACGTTGTAAACGTTCGCGGGCGGCTGCGCGGTGCTGTTCGGCGCCAGCTGCACCAGCAGATTTCCGTTGACTACCTGCACGGTTTTGCTCTGCTGGATAATCGTGCCGGGGTTCTGCGTGTCGAACGTGCTCCATCGGATGATGAGCGAGCCGTTGTAGCGCGCGCCATCCGCGTCGAACAAAGTGTCCTGAATGGTCGTGAGAGGGTTCTGGCCCGAGGCGATTCCGCAAAGAACCGGCAGAAGAATGGCCGCCACGCTCAGGGTGTTAAGTGTTTTTCGAAAAGGTCCCATGCTGCTCCTGGAACAGCATTAGCACCGGGGGCGAAAAAATCCGGGCCGCGTTTTTCGCGGATTTCACGCTAAACAATTGCGGGGGCTGAATTTAAAATTTCTGAAGATTCCTGAACTGAGGATCGCGCGGGAGCCTGTAATTTCAGGCTTTCGGAGCATTCCGGAGCGCCTGAGCCCCGTATAATCCTCGCTCGCGGATGTAGTCGAGAACGGCCGGCGGTACGGGCAGGTTGTGGGCTCCGCGGGCGATTCCTTCGCGGATCGCAGAAGACGATACGGGCAGATCGAGCCCGTGCAGTTCGTGCACGCGCGCTCCCGGCGGCGCATCGTAGCGGGCGCCGGGGCGAGTGACGACGATGAATTCCACGAGCCGAACCACATCCTGCCACCGCCGCCAGGTGCGGATATCCGCGAACGCATCGGCGCCGATCAGAAACGCGAGCGGACCCGAACCGAGCGCGAGAAGCTTTTCGATCGTGTCGATCGAATAGCTCGGATTCGCGTGCTGTTCGATGCGCGAGACTTCGAGTCGCGGGTCGCCCGCGCAGGCCAGTTCCACCATGCGCACGCGATCTTCCCAGGAGGCAATCGCGGCGCCCGGTTTGTGCGGCGGATTCGCGGCGGGGACGAAAAGAATTCGTTCCAGTCCGAGCCGCGAAGCCGCTTCGCCTGCGATTGCCAGATGGGCGTTATGGATGGGATCGAAAGTGCCGCCGAAGATCGCTGTACGCGCTTCGAGAGCGGCAGGCCGCGCGGGGTTCAACTCCGTTCGATGGTCACGGTGTTGATCCGGACGTCCTTCTTCGGGCGGTCGGAACCATCGCGGGGCACTTTGGAAATCTTCTCGACCACGTCGTAACCTTCCACGACTTCGCCGAAGATCGAATGGCGATTATCGAGCCACGGGGTAGGCGCCACTGTGACGAAGAACTGACTGCCGTTGGTGTTCGGGCCGGCGTTGGCCATGGAGAGCAGGCCGGGCTTCGAATGTTTCAGCGACGGGTGGAACTCGTCCGCGAAGTTGTAGCCCGGGCCGCCGCGGCCCGTACCCTGCGGGCATCCGCCCTGAATCATGAAGTCAGGAATCACGCGGTGGAAGATCAGACCGTCGTAAAAGGGCTTGCCCGTTTTCACGCCCTCAGCGAGGTCGGTAAAATTCTTCACCGTGTTGGGCGCTTCCTTGTCGAAGAACTTTACTTTGAAGCGGCCCTCGGTCGTATCGAATACCGCGTAGGTTTCATTAGCCATACGCTGATTCTAGCGTGTGACGGGCAGTGAATCCGGCTCTATACAAACGAACCCAAATGGCGCATGATGACGGCATGAGCTCTGTTGTTACCTCTGTGAGTGGCCGGACCAAAGTCCGCGAAGTGCGAGTGCGCGCGGTGCGCGTTCCGATGAACCCGCCGCATCGGACGGCGAGCGGAGCAGTGGTCGAATCGCCGTTGGTGCTGACCGATGTGATCTGCGACGACG
>CAZPZE010000707.1:0-1742 GCA_964590625.1 uncultured Solibacteraceae bacterium | reverse complement strand
GGGATGTATGGCAACTGGCTCTTCTTCGAAACGCCGGATGATTTTCTGGTGTCGCTCGATGCGCGCACGGGGAAAGAGCGCTGGCACAAACCGATCGCCGATTTTCGGGAGCAGTATTTTTCCACGATGGCGCCGGTGGTGATCGGGAATCACATTCTGGTGGGGACCGGCAACAATCTGGACTCACCGGCATTTCTGCAATCGTTCGATCCGGAGACGGGCGACGTGCAATGGAAGTCATACATGAACCCGATGAAGGAGGGCGATCCCGGGCTCGATACGTGGCCCAGTCTGGATGCCGCGCAGCACGGCGGCGGGCAAACCTGGATTCCGGGTTCGTACGATCCGGAGACGCACCTCTATATCGTGGGAACGGCGAATCCGACGCCGGCTTATACGGTGGGGCGCGGCGACGGCGACAATCTGTTTACCTGTTCGCTGGTTGCTCTCGACGTGAACACGGGCAAGATGAAGTGGTACTTCCAGACGTCACCGCATGAGACGCACGACTGGGATTCCACGCAGACGCCGATTCTGGCGGATGCTCCGTTTGGCGGGCGAATGCGGAAGCTCGTCATGCAGGCGACGCGCAATGGGTATTTCTTCGTTCTGGATCGGGTGACAGGTGAGCACCTGATCACTGCGCCGTTTGCTCAGGCGAATTGGGTGGCGACGATCGACAAGGAAGGCCATCCGCGCCGGAATCCGGAGAAGGATCCGACGGTGGCGGGCTCGCTGGTGAGTCCGACGAACGGCGGTTCCACGAACTGGCCGCCTCCGGCATTCAGTCCGGAAGCCGGTCTTTTCTATGTTCGGGAGAATAATGGCTTCGCGATGTATTATCTGACGGAGACCGACCCGCGGGGTTCGATGGGGCTGGGCGGGAAAGAAGAAGACAGCGTGGGATCGCGCGGCAGCTTCGTCACGGCGATTGACTACAAGACCGGGAAGATCGCGTGGCGGCGCGAGAGCAGCGGAGGTGGCGGGCTGCTGACGACCGCGGGGAAATTGCTTTTCGCGGGAGACGGCAGCAGTCTGATTGCCTACGACGTGGTGACGGGGAAGCCGTTGTGGCATGCACGTATTGGCGGCACGTCCAACGCGCCGGAAACGTATATGCTCGATGGGCATCAGTACGTCACGGTGGCGGTGGGGGATATGATCGTAGCGTTTGTCATGAACTGAGGACCTAAAAATTGCCTAATAAAAGCGGGATCAACAGAAGAACTTTCATCGGCAGTGCGGCAGGGGCGGCGGCGGCCGCGAGTTTTTCCTGCGCAACAGCGAAGCGGGACAAACGGCCGAATGTGGTCTTCATGCTGACGGACGATCAGCGCTGGGATTGCATGAGCTGCGTGGAGCATCCTTATATGGCGGAGCTGAAGACGCCGAATCTGGATCGGATCGCGCATGAGGGGGTTCGCTTTTCCAACGCGTTCTGCACTACGTCTCTCTGTTCGCCGGCGCGCGCGAGCTATCTGAGCGGACTTTACGCGCATACGCACGGGGTGCTGAATAACTTCACGGACTTTCCGTCGACTCTGCCCAGTTATCCGCGGGCGCTGCACGAAGCGGGCTACGAAACGGCTTACATCGGGAAATGGCATATGGGCGAGGATAAGTCGGACCCGCGCCCGGGCTTCGATTACTGGGCGAGTCACAAGGGGCAGGGAACGTATTACGACAATACGTTCAACATTAACGGGAAAGACCAGTTCCTGAAGGGCTATTACACGACTCGC
>CAZPZE010000706.1:0-3952 GCA_964590625.1 uncultured Solibacteraceae bacterium | reverse complement strand
GCGAAGGACATGTCGCCGGAGGCGAATCAGCGCAAGGCCGGGAAGCTGATGGCGCAGACTTCGATGATTGTCGCCGGATTCGGACGGCTGCGGACGGGCCAGGAACTCGTGGCGCCGGACAAGAGCCTGAGTTTCGCGGGGAATTTCCTTTATTGCCTGACCGGGAAGAAGCCGGACAGCGTCATGGAGCACACGTTCGATGTGGCGCTGATCCTGCACGCGGATCACGAGCTGAACGCGTCGACGTTTGCGGCGCGCGTGACGGCGGCGACGCTTTCCGATATTTATTCGTGCGTGACTTCGGGCATTGGCGCTCTGAAGGGACCGCTGCATGGCGGCGCGAACGAAGAAGTGATCAAGATGCTGCTCGAAGTGGGGACGGCGGATAAGGCGATCGAGCGCGTGGGCGAGATGCTGGCGAAGAAGATCAAGATTCCGGGCTTTGGGCATCGCGTTTATCGCACGGAAGATCCGCGGGCGACGCATCTGCGGAAGATGTCGGAGAGCCTCGGCAAGAGCACGGGGCATGAGGATCTGTATCTGATGTCGAGCCGCGTGGAAGAGATGGTGAAGGGCGAGAAGAAGCTGAATCCGAACGTGGATTTCTATTCGGCTTCGACTTACTATTCGCTCGGCATTCCGGTGGATCTGTTCACGCCGGTGTTCGCGGTGAGCCGCATGTCCGGCTGGACGGCGCACGTGCTCGAGCAGTATCACAACAACCGGCTGATTCGTCCGCGCGCCGAGTATAAGGGCAACCCGGACGGCATGGCCTGGGTTCCGATGGATAAGCGCTGAGCCGCTTCGGCTCCCTCCATGGACGAGCGCGCGTTTTATCAGGAATCGCGAACCACAAAGCCGATCACGCTGAATTGTCCAGCGTGCCGGACGCAGGATACGTACGACCTCACCTGGGTGGTCCAGAAGAAAAAGGACCGCCTTCCCGGCGGGGCGGACGAGCGCGACCGCGCGAAGTTCGCCAAGGCGCAGAGTTATATGGTGCTGGTGGATACGCATGCGATGTGCAAGAATCCGCGCTGCCGGAAGCGGTTTGAAATTTCCGGCGTGAAGACGATGGCGTTTCTGTAGGCGTTCAGTTTCTTCATTGCAAAAGCCATCGGGGTGCTAGTATACGAGCATGAATCGTATAAATGCCGCGCCCCGATGGCTTTTTTGCGCTGCAGCGGTTCTGCCTTTGGGCGCGCAAACGGCCGCGCCCGAGAAGACGCCGGTGATTCATGCGGAGACGCGGGTGGTGCAGGTGGAGGTCGTCGCCATTGACTCCAGTGGGAATCCCGTCACTGGTTTGGCGAAGGACGATTTCTCGATTCGGGATAACGGCAAGGCGCGGGCGATCGATATTTTCAGCGTGGAATCGCAAGGCGCGATGAATGCGCCGCCGCGGCCAAAGCTTCCGGCGGGGGTGTTTACGAATCGGGGACCGGCGCCGGTGGAGGGTTCGCGGGCGCCAACGGTGATTCTGCTGGATGCGTCGAACGGTGGAAATGTTCCGTTTCAGTGGGCTCGCCAGGCAGTAATGGGCGTTCTGAAGAAACTGCCGCCGGACGAACGGATTGCCGTTTATGTCGTGGCGAGGCATCAGGGTCTGATGCTCCTCCAGGACTATACGAGCGACCATGCCCTGATTCTGAAGCGCCTCAGCCGTTACGTCGCACCAGCTCCTCCACCGCCTCCGCCGCCAAACACACGCGGTCTCACATCCGAGGAGTCGGAATATCTGCAGCGTGAGGCGACGGAGAATATTCGTCTGTCTCTCCAGGGCCTGGCGGAGCACCTCTCTCTCGGACCGGGGCGCAAGAACATCTTTTTCCTGACGCCCGGATTCTCACAGCGGGCCATGAACGAAGGAGGGAAGCCCGGTTGGGACAAGACGTTCACGGCGCTCAACGAGGCGAATGTCGCAGTGAATACGGTTGACCCCACCGGAGTCCCCCCGCGAACGGAAGGAATTTTCGCCGAGGAACAGATTGCCGAAGAGACGGGCGGCCGGGCTTACTTCGGAAAGAATGATGCCGACGACATGCTGGCGGAGGGCATCGCGGCGTCGCATGTCGAATACACGCTCGGATTTTATTTGCCGGAGAGCGAGCAGGATAGTCAATTCCATTCGCTGCAGATCGCGACATCGCGGCGCGGTGTGCAGCTCTCGTGGCGGAAAGGCTACTATGCGGGCGAGACGGAACTGCCGCCATCGGAATTTCAGAAATCCTCCAAAGGCGATCTGGACGCGGCACTGCTGAACCGCGTGGACGAGACCGGGGTTGGCATCACGGCGCATATTCGGACTGCGTGGGGTTCGCCGCGAGGCAAGCTCGATATCCAGCTGAATGCGGATGCCGCGACGCTGACTCTGAAGCCGCAGAAATCGGGACAAAGCGGCGAGGTACAGGAGTTGTTCGTGCAAATGAATGACAGCGGCGACACGCTGGCGCGCATTTCGGACCAGAAGGAGTTTGATATCAGTGCGAAGGGCGAGGCGCGTGTCCTGTCCGGTGGCGTGCCGTGGTCGGTCTCGCTTCCACTGATGCCCGCGGCAACGCGGCTCGCAGTCGTGATTCGCGATTCCGCCAGCGGGCGAGTGGGATCGCTGATGATTCCGCTGAAATAAAGATACGTATAAACTTTCTGCTAGAATACGTACGTGGCAAAGCTGACGTTAAGTGTTGATGACGCTGTTATCGCCCGCGCGAAGCGTTATGCGGAACGACGCCATGTGTCCGTATCGCGCCTGGTGGAGGATTATCTTGTTGCTGTGACTGAGCCGCCCTCCTCGGGCCGCACAAAAACGCCCGTACTGAACGCGCTGCGCGGCATTCTCAAGTCCGGAAGCCGTGAGGACTACCGGCGGCACCTTGCGAAGAAATACCTGTGACTGATCGGTTCAGCGTGCTTCTGGACACAAACATCATCCTGGATGTTCTTCTGGACCGAAGTCCGCATGCGGCCTCGAGTGGCGCCCTTTGGGCGTGCATCGAGTCCGGGGAAGCCCAGGGTCTGCTGGCCCCGCATGCTGTGACGACGATTCATTACTTATTGCGGCAGCAACTGAAAGAGCCGCAGGCGAAGCGAGCCGTCGCATCGCTGCTTTCGATCTTCGGAATCGCACTGGTGAATGAGAAGGTGCTTTCAGACGCGTTGATCTCAAACTCAGCTGATTACGGGGATGCTGTTACCGCCGCTGCGGCCCTTCACGCGAACTGCGATTACATCGTGACTCGTGATCCGCGCGGCTTTCGGGGATCACCTGTCAAGGTCATTACGCCCGATGCCGCGTGCGCCCTGATTGCGCAAATACGGGACTAGACTACGTCAGCGGATACAAGCGGATGTTGCGGTACCAGACTTCGGCTCCTTCGGACTGGAAGATGATTTTGCCTCCGGTCACGACGGTTTGTGACGCTTCATTGACGAGCTTGCCGTTAACGTAATACGTCACGTGGTCGCCCTGCACCACGAGCTCCACCTGATTCCATTCGCCGTGAGGCTTTTCGGGATCGCCGTTGGGATCGCGGAAGCCGGTGACGTCCTTCCACTCTCCTTTGCCGATGCGGTTGATGCCGACGTACTGTCCGGGCTTGCCGGTGATGCGCCTGCCGTCGCGTGAGGTGAGGGCGAAGCCGTTGCAGAGATAGATATCGCCTGTCGCGCCTTCCTGCATCTGGAACTCGACGGAACTGGGCCAGATCGTCATCGGGCCGGTGACGTCGTAGAGAATGCCGGCGTCGCGGGCTTTGCCGACACGCGGCGGGTGCGTGGCTTCGCCCCATTTGAATTCGGCTGAGAGGTAGTAGTTTTCGTAATCCTCCTTCGTAATGAGGAAGCCGTATTCCTCTCCGGAAACGTGAATCGCCCCGTTCTCCACGCTGAAGAGATAGCCGCGATCGTTGTTCAGCCCGCGGGATGGCGAGAAGGTATCGAAGTGGCTGAGATC
>CAZPZE010000705.1:0-2550 GCA_964590625.1 uncultured Solibacteraceae bacterium | reverse complement strand
GGCGATTCCTCGATTCATCCGCACACGCTGCGGCATGCGTTTGCGACGCATCTGCTGAGCGATGGCGCTGACCTGCGCTCGATCCAGGAATTGCTGGGCCACGCGCGGCTTTCGACGACCCAGAAGTACACGAAAGTGTCGCTGAACAATCTGATGAAGGTGTACGACAGCGCGCATCCGCACAGCCGGTCATCTTTCGGCGAGAACGAAAACTGACCAGCCGGCTGCGAGCCCCAGCAGAGGGTCGGTGATCTCGGCGAAGTGGCCGGGGATGTGGGTCTGGGCAATCTCGATCGCGAGCAGAATGCCCACCACGATTGCGAGCGACGCGGCCTTCGGGCAGCGCGCCCGGTGCAGCAGCCAGATGGCGGTGCCGTACCAGAAAAATTTCTCCGAGGCCATGATGACGCCCTCCTGCCACGGTATCTCGAGGAAACCGCCGAAGGGAATCCAGGAGAAAGGCTGGCGCGCATTGGCAAACACGAATGGAGTGAGGCCGCGGAGCGCGATGGTCGCGAGAAAAACGGCTGCCGTGATCCAGCGGTCCGGCGCGCGAAGCTTCGAATAAAGCAATGCACCCAGCGCCGCTCCAATCAGTTCGGCCGGCAGCGGACGCTGGCCGACGATCAGGAAACGCAGAGGCTCAATCAGCACCAAGAAGAGAATCAGCTTCCGCACGGCGGGCAGCCGTAACGCCTGGAGAAGTTCCCCAACGGCAAGCCAGACAACCGCCATCGAGAGGATGGTGATTGGGTCGAAGAAACGGGCGTGGCGAAAGACCGATAGTTTGTAGCGGAGCGCGGTGCGTCCGATGATCGGCATCAGCGGGAACAGCTTCCACAGAACGCCGGCGGCGAGGAGCGCGAGCGCGGAACGGTCAGCCGGCTTGTGAGACGACGAGGTACGGGCGGGGAAGACGTCGTCGAGGAGAACTGCCAGGATGACGCCGGCCAGCGCGCCCGCGGTGTTGGTGACGAAATCCAGCAGGCTGGTATCGCGCGAGGGCACCCAGATCTGGACCATCTCGATGGTCGCGGAGAGCAGCGCGCAAATTGCGACCGGCGCTGCGAACGCGAGCCATCGATAGCCGCGGCGTCGGAAGGCGAGATGTCCGGTTAGACCTGCGGGAACATAGATGACGATGTTGACGGCGACATCGCGGAGCAGAAAGAGATCGAAACGCGGCGGCCAGGAATGGAGGAGGATCCAGAGCGGGCTATGCGCCAGCGGGACCGACGCGAAATGCCATGGATACAGGCATCCGTAGGTTATCAGCGCCAGGACCGCGATGAAGAGCGCGAACAGACTCCGATCTTAGCAATGACCGGCCCTCTGATATCATCGGCACGATTCGCCATGAAAAGATTATTTCTCGCCGCGCTGGTGCTCGCAGCCTCCGCCATCGCGCAGCCTCAGCGTATGCCAATTCAGGACGGACAGATTCTTCCCCTTTGGCCCAACGGCGCGCCCGGCGCGCAGGGCACTGATGACAAAGATATTCCGACGATCACGGTCTACCTGCCGCGCTCCACACCGCAGGGCATGACGGCGGTGATCGTGGCGCCCGGCGGCGGTTATACGGGCCTCGCCATGAATCACGAAGGCCGCCAGGTGGCGAACTACATGAACTCGCAGGGCGTGATCGCGTTCGTTCTGAAGTACCGGCTGGGACCGAAATATCATCATCCGATCGAGATGGGGGATGCGCTGCGCGCCATCCGGACGCTGCGCGCCAACGCAACCGAATGGCACATTAATCCGGACCGCATTGGGTTCATGGGGTTCTCGGCGGGCGGCCATCTCGCGATGACGGCGGCCACGCATTTTGACGCCGGGAAGCCGGACGCCCAGGATCCGATCGATCGCGTGAGCAGCCGTCCGGATTTCTCGATTCTTGGCTATCCGGTGATTTCGCTGATCGCGCCGTGGACGCATCAGGGATCGAAGAACGCGCTGCTTGGGCCGAATGCCGATCCCGATCTGGCGAAGAGCCTTTCGGGCGAGGAGTCCGTGACGAAGGATACGCCGCCCACGTTCATTTTCCAGACCAACGCGGATACGACCGTTCCCGCCGAAAATGCAACGTACTACTATCTCGCGCTGCGCAAGAACGGCGTTCCGGCGGAGATGCACATTTTCGAAAAGGGGCCGCACGGTGTCGGCCTCGCGATGGATGATCCGGAGCTTTCCGAATGGTCGAAGCTGCTGACCAACTGGATGCGGCTGCACCAGCTGATTAAGTGATCGGACATTCACTTTGTAGTTGAGCGAGTGCTCGTCGACGCGGGCGGCAGGCGCTGCGCTACGCTGATAGTTCATGTCAGGGATATTACAGGGGAAAACGGCGGTTATCGCCGGTATCGCAAATAAGTGGAGCATTGCGTACGCGATCGCGCAGGCGTTCTCGCGGGAGGGCGCGGATATCGTCCTCACCTATCTGAACGAGAAGCAGAAGGAAGCAATCCAGGACATCGCAGGTGGCATGCGCGTTGTCAAAATGCTGCCTCTCGACGTCACGCGAGACGAGGATATTCAGGGGCTCGGCGAGGG
>CAZPZE010000704.1:0-1978 GCA_964590625.1 uncultured Solibacteraceae bacterium | reverse complement strand
TGTACATCGTGCTGGCCGCGCAGTTTGAATCGTTCATCCATCCCATCACGATTCTGCTCACGCTGCCGCTCGCCGTTCCGTTCGGCATCGTGTCGCTGCTCGTGACCGGACAGACCGTGAACATCTTCTCCGGTCTTGGCTTGCTGCTGCTGTTCGGCATCGTGAAAAAGAACGCCATTCTGCAGATCGACCACATGAATAATCTGCGGCGCGAAGGATTGCCGCGCGATCAGGCGATTATGCAGGCCAATCGCGATCGATTGCGCCCGATTCTGATGACCACGATCGCGCTGGTGGCCGGCATGCTGCCGCTGGTGCTTTCAAACGGCACCGGCGCGGCGACCAACCGGTCAATCGGCGTGCTGGTGGTGGGCGGGCAGTCGCTGTGCCTGCTGCTCACGCTGCTCGCGGTCCCCGTGTTCTACTCGTACTTCGAAGACATTCACGAAGGCCATTTCTTCGGGCGGATCGCGAGCAAATTCCGCCGCGCGAAAGTGCTGGCCGTGACCACGCTGCTTTCGGTGTTTGGGCTTGCGGCCCAGACTCCGCCGCCGGTGCCGGTTCCGCCGCGCGTTGGCGTCACAGGCACTGTGAACCTCACCCTCAAAGACGCGATCGAGAAGACGCTCGCGAACGATCAGACACTGGTGGTGGCGCGCATTGATCGGAAGGAAGCGGGGCTCAACCTCACGGCCGCGAAGGGCGCATACGATCCGAAGGCCGGTTTCACCGGTTATCGGACACGCGCGGTCACGCCGGTCGGTTCGCTGTTCGGTGGATCGCCGAGCGGCAAGCTGTCATCTGAAACCTGGCAGGCCGATCCGCAGATCAGCGGGCTTTCGCCGTGGCTGGGCGGCAGTTACAAATTGGATTTCTCATCCGCGCGGCAGATCACAGATAGTCCGTTCGCGTTTCTGAATCCGCAGTTCAGCACGGCCCTGAGTCTGAACCTCACGCAGCCGCTGTGGCGTGGGCTGAAGTATGACGACAATCGCTACCGTATTCAGGTGGCGCGCAGGAACATCGATCTCAGCGTCGAACAGCTTCGCCAGCACCTGATCGAAACCGTCACCCAGACGGTGGAAGCCTACTGGGAGCTCGAATTCGCGCGCTGGAATCTCGACGTGCAGATTCAGGCGGTGCGGCTCGCCGAGGAGCAGGACGCCAGTAATCGCCGCCAGGTGGCGCAGGGCTTGCTCGCGCCGGTGGACGTCACGCAGACCCAAACGCAGATCGCGACCTTCCAGCAGAGCATGCTTACTGCGCAGCAGGCCGTGACCGCGGCGGAGAATGCGCTCAAGGTTCTGATCACGCCCGATCGCACGGACCCGCTGTGGAACTCGGAGATCATTCCCGAGGACATGTCGAGCGACCGCCCCGCGAGCATGATTCTTGACGACGCCGTCCATACCGCGCTCGAGACTCGTCCCGAGCTGAAGCAGAATATGATCGCGCTGGCCATGAATCAGCTGGATGTGAAGCGCGCGAAGGAGGATGCGAAACCGCAGATCGATGCGAACGCCACGCTGAGCACGGTCGGCCTGGCAGGTACCCCGCCGTCAGCCGCATTGCTGGCGGGTCTCTCGCAGTTCTTTCCGGGAGGTGTCGCGATTCCGCCGGTGCTGGTCGGCGATTATGGGCAATCGTTCAACAATCTGACGAGCGGCCACTTCACGACGGCCTCCGTCGGCCTCACGATGTCGTTCCCGATTCGCAACCGGACGGCCGAAGCGCAGTCCGCCGTCGCGGCGTCCGAAACGAAGCGCCTCGAATCGACGAAGAAGCAGGTGGAGATGGCGATCGAGCAGGATGTCCGCAATGCGCTCCAGGCCGAGAGCACTGCGGCGGCCCGGCTCGACGCGGCGACCAATGCGCGCAAGGATGCCGAAGAGCAGTATGCGAGCGAACAGCGCCAGTTTCAGGCGGGCACGTCGACCGTGTTTTTGGTCCTGCAGCGCCAGACCGATCTGATTGCGGC
>CAZPZE010000703.1:0-1946 GCA_964590625.1 uncultured Solibacteraceae bacterium | reverse complement strand
GACGTGGACTACAAGGCCGTCGCGACAGCGCTGAAGAAACTGAAGTACAAGGGATGGCTCACAGTCGAGCTCGCCTGGGATCCCACGACGCCGCACACGCGGCCGCTCGGCGAAAATCTGAAGCGAAGCCGCGAGTACGTCGAGCGCATTTTCGCCACGACTTAAAAGCGGCCGCGCAAATCAGAATCCATACAACCGCGCCGGATTCTCGACAAGAATCTTCTTTCTCACCGCGGCGTTCGGCGCCCAAAGCGGAAGCTGATTCATCAGCATTCCATCATCAATCTGCAGCAGCGACGTGACATCCGTCGCCGGATGCCCCGCCCGAATCGTCGTATCCGGATGCGGCCAGTCTGTCCCCCAAATCACCCGATCCGCATTCGCGGCAATAAACGCACGCGCCAACGGTGCGGCATCCCTGTAATCCGGCCCTTTCGTGGACGCCCGATACGCCCCCGACACTTTCACATACGCGTGGCCCGAGCGCAGCAGATCGAGCAATTCCGAAAACCCCGTCTGCCCGACGCCGGCCGCTGCCTTCGCGCCACCGAAATGATCGAACACCACCGGCACATCCGACGCCATCACCAGATCGCGAATCGCTGCAATCACATCAAGACTCGTGAACATCTGGACATGCCAGCCCACGCTCTTCGCCTGCTTCAGCGCGGTCGCCAGCCGGCGGCGCCCCGCAACGGGATCATTCTGCCCGCCCGTCGCCAGATTGATTCGCATCCCGCGAAACCCCGCCTTCGCCAATCGATCCAGTTCTGCCGCCGGCGTCTTGTCATCGATCACCGCGATCCCGCGCGCATCCGCACCGCGCGCCTTCATCCCGTAGAGCGTCGCGGAATTGTCGATGCCATAAACACTCGGCGTCACGATCACCACCCGCCGGATATGCAGCGCCTGATGCAGCTTCCGCATCTCCTCAGGTGACGCCTGTTCCGGCGTATACGTCCTCCCCGCGAACCACGGAAACTGCGCCGGATTCGCAAAGATATGCGTATGGCAATCGCAGGCATCGGCAGGCACATCGAAATCCACCGCGGTGTGCGGCTGCGACGCCGCCCCGAATAACGCCCGCGACGCCGCCACTCCGCCCATCGCCAGCATCGCGCGCCGCGTGATCTCCGTTCGGCTTCTCCACATGATGCGTTACATTCTATGCGAATGCTTCTGAAGAAACGTGGCCTCAGTACGCCCGAGAACGGCAAAGAACATCCCTGAACTGATTTTCAGTTCGCCGAAGGCCTCTCCACACGATCGATGACGAGCACATCCACAGGGCCTTTGCCCGGTTTGAGCTCCAGCCCCAGTTGCTGCGGCAGGATGTCGAAAATGGATCCGCTGTTCTCTTCGCCTGCCGGAGTAATTCCATTGGGAGCGCCAAACTCTCCCGGCCCCGGCGTCCATCGCAGGTGAGCATCAAAGGCGCGGGTGAATCCTGTCTTGTCGATGACCGGGCGGCTGTTCAGCAGAAACGAGAGAGCGCCAGCCAGATCGTCCATACTCATCCCCTTGCCATCGAGCGTCCAATCCACGCCGGCCCGGCCGAGCCGTGAAGTGCCGCAGAAATCGGCCGTCGGCCTTTGCGGAAGATTGTTCGGGTCAAGCGGAACGCACGAGCCCTGCTTCAATTTGCTGCCGCCCTTCGCAACAATCAGGTCATAAACCGGAAGGTCTCTCGTTTCGTGGTGGAGCTTCAATTGGAACCGTTGGGCCAGAAGATTCTGCAGCATCAAACGCACCCGGGCCTGCGACTTCTCAAGAGATTCCATCGTTCGCGATGCTCCGGGAGGCCCGGGGTTCCATTTTGCCGTGACGTCGTAGCAATCCGAAGACATCCAGTCGGGCGCGCCGAAGATCCGGAAGCCCTGGCTGGGAACGTTGACGTTCTGAATCCACGGGCGCGTTGAGTAAGCGGTCTCAATCAGGTTCTCGAG
>CAZPZE010000702.1:0-2124 GCA_964590625.1 uncultured Solibacteraceae bacterium | reverse complement strand
GTGGTGCGGCATCTCGGCTCCGCCGTCATGATGCCGGTGGACGAAAAGAATCGCGTGCTGCTCGTGCGGCAGTATCGCCTGCCCGCCAGTCAGTTTCTCTGGGAATTGCCCGCGGGCAAAATCGATGAGGGCGAGAATGCGTTGCAGGCCGCGAAGCGCGAGCTCGGCGAAGAAACCGGGCTCAAGGCGAAGAAATGGAAAAAGCTGGCGACGTTTTATCCCAGTCCTGGCTACGTCGAAGAGAAGATGACGATCTTTCTCGCGACCGAGCTGACGCAGGGCGAAGCTCATCCGATGGATGACGAACGCATCGAAACACGCTGGTTCGCGAAGAAGGAACTGCAGGAACTGATCCGCATCAACAGGATCACCGACGCGAAGACGATGATCGCGTTTCTGCACTGGGCGAAACTGTAACTCGGCCGCGTACCAAATGAAAAAGGGCAGGCCCGGAAGCCTGCCCTTCAAAAATCAAAAAGGGCCAACCGGTGGCTGGCCCTCAAAGCTACTTTTTCTTCGTAGCTTTCTTCTTTGCGGCTGCCTTCTTGGGGGCGGCCTTCTTAGCGGCTTTCTTGGTTGCCATGTGTTGATTCTCCCGTCCCCTATTATGTAACAAGTCGGGGCAAAAGAAAACACAAAAATGTAAAAATGTTTTGGACCGATCCGGCGGTCCACCACTGGGGCAGATGGTAAAACGGTACTCGAATGAAAAAAGTTCAGGTGATCACGGATGGTGCGTGCCTTGGAAATCCAGGGCGCGGAGGATGGGCGGCGATTCTTGTTTACGGCGGACATCGAAAGGAACTCTTCGGCTGCGAACCGCACACGACCAACAACCGCATGGAACTCACAGCCGCAATTGAAGGGCTTCGCGCGCTGCGCGAGCAGTGCGAGATCGAAGTCGTGACAGACTCCGAGTACCTGAAAAACGGCATCACGCAGTGGATCGCGAACTGGAAGAAGCGCGGCTGGATGACATCGCAGAAGAAGCCCGTGATCAATCGCGATCTGTGGGAAGCGCTCGATCGCGAGGTCACGCGGCATCACATCCGCTGGAGCTGGACGAAGGGCCACGCCTCTCACGCCGACAACAATCGTGCAGATGAACTGGCCTCACTCGCGGCCCGCGAACAGCGCTGCTCCTGATGTTTCAAGCGCTGCAGCGCGCGATCTCCTCTTCATTCCACGCAACGCCTGTACCGGGCGCGGTGCTTGCCATCGCGATTCCGCGCTCCACGCGCAGCGGCTCGGCGACAATCGCGTTCCACCAGTCCGCGTATTCGAGATAATGCGCGGTCGGCGTCAGGCACATGAGTTGCGTGCTGATCTCCGGCCACAGGTGATTCGAGACCGGAATCCCATGCGCTTCCGCCAGCGCAGCTGCCCGCAGCCAGCCGGTCACTCCACCGATCTTCATCACATCCGGCATCATGAAGTCGGACGCGCGAAGATCAATCGCGGTGCGCATGTCATGCGGACCCCACCAGTTCTCGCCGCACTGAATCGGCGTGCGAATCTCGCGCGCCACGTGCGCGTGGCCTGCGAAATCATGCGCGAGCACCGGTTCCTCGATCCACGTCAGCCCTTGGTCATCAATCGCGCGCAGCCGCTCCACGGCAGTCGAAGGCAGCAGCGACTGGTTATAGTCGACCATGATCGCGACATCCGGACCCACCGCGCCACGAATCGCGCGGATCACTTCCAGATCTTCCTGAACCGTGGGATATCCGATCTTCGCTTTCACGCCGCGGAATCCTCGCTTTGCCCAGTCCTCCGCAACGCGAGCGGATTCCGCCACCCCGTCATAACCGACCGCGCCATAGGCCGTGACCTGCTTTTCCACTCCACCGAGCAACCGCACGAGCGAAACACCATGGAGCCGCGCGAGCCCATCCCACAGCGCCATGTCGATCGCCGCCACCGCCATCGCCACCAGCCCCTGCATTCCGAGCAGACGAAATCGCGCCGCGAATCGATCCGCAATCGCGGCGGGCGCGAGCGCTTCACCCGCAATCAGCTCTCCCAGACTCCGCACCAACTCCGCCGTCGGTTTCAGGGCGGCCGCGGTGTAAGTGAAGATGATGCTGTGCCCGGCCGTTCCGTCGTCGCAGATCACATCCGTCA
>CAZPZE010000701.1:0-3771 GCA_964590625.1 uncultured Solibacteraceae bacterium | reverse complement strand
GAACGCCATGTCCGATTCGTTCTGGTGCTCGCCGAGCCAGGTGGTCAGGTAGTTGTAGCGGCCGATGCGGTCTTCGTCAAAGATGACGACAACGGAGCCGACGTCACCGTGGACGCGGCGGATGTTGCGGACGAAGATTTTTCCGTCATGCCAGTTGCGAATGGTTTCGCGGATGTCGATGCCATCGAGCAGCGAAGAGGTGAACGGCTCGACTGTAGTGCGCTCTTCGGAGAGAACGCTCTTCGCTTTCTTCTTGAGGAACCGGCCGAAGTTTTCGATGACCATGTCCTCTGGCGGATAGGAGCAGATGCTGGCGCTGTTGAGATCGGGGGTCCACTCGCCGGGGAATTGTTCCTTTTTGCGCGGCTTGAGTCCGAGGCGGCCCATGCGGCGTTTCGTGCTGGGCAGGCGGCGGCGCAGATGGATGCGGCGGGTGTTGAGCCAGACTTCGTCGCCGGAGATTTTGACGGTCGGGATATCGCTTGCGGTTTGCTGCGGGCCGTAGCGCGAGGCGGTTTCCCAGACTTCCCAGGCGAAGTTTTCGTCGACGATGGAACGCGCGGCGACGGTGAGATCGAAAAGCGATGCTGCGAGATCGCGATTCATCGCCGCGAGATTGCGGACATACTTCGCGAGCAGACGGCTCTGCCAGGCCTGGAATTTTTCGCCGGTGTTGATTTCATACGACTGGCCAGCTTCGCGAAAGAGCGCGACCTGCACGCGGCGGCGATCGATTTTCTCGCGCGCGCCCATGGACTCGCGGAATTGCTCATAGCGTTCCTGGAGGAACGGATACTCCGAAGTGATTTCGCCGAGACAATCCGGGTGAGGATTGACGAGCTGCAGTTCGTCGCGGCGACGGCGCTCCGGTTCCGACTGCGGGACTTCCATCGCATCGAGAACGGGGTCGAGCAGGTTCAGCGAGAGAACCACGAGCACGCGCGCGCCGGGATCCGCGCCCTGCAGCTTCCAGGCGATGGCCTGCGCGAATTGTTCGATCTCGGGAGTTCGGGGTGCGGGATAAAGGCGGTACGCCTCGATGTACTGCTGGTATTCGATCGACTGGAGCGCGAAGGAATCCGGGTAGACGCCGGGGATGTGCGGGCGTTCGGCGGCGTCGGGATCGGCGAAGATCACTCCTGCGCCGATCTCGTTCGCGGTGCGGACGGCTTCCACGAAAGGATCGGCGGGCTCGACGGGAACGTAGACCGCGCGGTCTTCATCCGGCTGGTGAGGGTAAGCGGGGTCCGGCGAGAGTGACGTGTCGTTATAGAAGATGACCGAGATTTGCGGGAGGCGCCGCACGGCATCGAGATAAACGTCTTCGAGCGTCTGCGGCAGCTCGACGGCGACGATATCGGGGCGGTCTGCAAGGATGCGGCGGCGCACTTCGGCGGCGAATTCGAGGCGGCCGGGAACGACCGGGAGATAGCTGACCTGGCCGCGATCGAGAGAACTGAAATCAGGAAGAGACGGGCCTGTGGGGTCTGACATACCGCATGGCCTCCTCGCCCAGGGTTTCGAGCAGGGCGGTTTCGAGCGCCCTGCGTTCGTGGTCGCGGCCGGTCGCCAGGCTGCCGAGTTTGGCAGCGAAGCGCGCGATGTTGATCCCGTCGCGAACGCTGTAGCGTTCGTCGGCGGCGTGCGCCATCTGGAGAAATTCGGTCACGTATTCGAGAACGCGGTCTTCGACGAAGGGCAGGTTCTCTTTGAGGATGCGGAACTCTTCGTCCTTCTCCGGGAAATCGATAAGAAGCTGCGGCTGGAGGCGCGAATGGATGTATTCGGGCAGCTCGAAAGTGGAGGCATCGTCATTCATCGTAGTGACGAAGCGAAAACCCGGGTGCGCTTTGATTTTGATGCCGGCGACGATGCTTTCGACGTAGCGGCGATTATCGAGCAGCGGCGCGAGGCTGGCCCAGCTCTTTTCGCTCATCCGATTGCCTTCATCGAGGATGATGACCCCTCCCGTGAGCATGGCACTCACGAGCGGTGAGGCGACATAGCGCAGACGGCCTTCACCTTCAATTACGGGGGTGATGAGGAGATCTTCGGGCCGCGTATCGAGCGTGGCCTGCATGATGTAGACGTCGCGGCCGAGGCGTTTGGCGGCGGCGTAGGCGAGCGTGGTTTTGCCGACGCCGGGCTTGCCGATGAGGCGCGGGTTCATCGGCATGTCGGCCTCGTTGAGGACCATCCACGCGGCGAGGAGCTGGCGCATCAGCTCTTCCTGGCCGACCCAGCGCACGGCGAGCTCATCGGGGTGGCTGAGGTGCAATAAGACGCCTTCGATCTCGGCTGTCATGAAATTTTATTGTAGCGGGATGCGTGGAAATGGGGTTATTGCAGGTGCATGAGGGGGTCGCCGATGACGACGTTTTCCCAGCTCAGGCCCATGATCCCCATGTAGAAACTTTCGGCGAGGTTACGGCCCTGGAAATAGGCGGGCAGGACAAAATCCGGGCGCGGGCAGTAAGGGAGATAGGGCTCGAAGACCTGGCCGGAGGCTCCGGATGCGCCTTCGTGGAGGTAATCGCCGGTCATGGTCTGGGGCGCGCCGAAGAACCAGGTGGATTGGGGATCGCCCCAGGAGCCGATCTTCCACAGATCGGGCGGCGGATTGAAAGTGCGGCCGTCGGTGGAGACGAATTCGGTGGCGATGGCGCCGGGGAGCCATTGCATGTGGAGGAAACGTTCGTGGCGGTCGGAATCGTTCGAGCCCCAGGAAGCGTAGCCGATGACACTCGAAATGCTGCTGAGGATTTTTGCGGTGTCATCGAGAATGACGCGGTCTTTCGGGAGGAGCAGCGCGGCGTTGCGGAGCCATTGATTGCCGGCGGTGGCGTTATCGGCGCGGAGATCGATGACGAACTTGCCGGCGTTGCGGGCCTGCGGCGCGAGGTCGACCAGGCGTTTGAGGTCGGCCATGTTGTAGCCGGCGAGGCGCGTGACGAGATAGATGGGGAACTGCGGGTGGCGGAAGGGGGAGTCGCGGCGTCCGAAGAAGGGATTGGGGATGGGGCCGGGGAGGGCGAATTTCGCGCCGCGCAGCTTCTGGTAGAGCAGAGTGAGTTCGGAATCGACGGATGCGTTGGTTTGCTGAAGCTTGTCGCCTTCACCGCTGATGCGGAGCGGGACACCCTGGGTGAGAACGATATAGAGGATGGATTCGGTCAGCTTGCGGCGGGTGAGGCAGCGGCCGATGGGACCTTCGATGGCGGTTTCGTAGACGCTGCGGGAGATGTCGTTGTCAGGGGGCGTGTCGACGGGGCAGATGTTGGCGGTGGGGATGGCACGTTTGGCGGCGTAGTAGCGGCCGATGGAGGAGGAGATGGGGGATTGTTTGTTGATGACGACGAGGACCTGGGCGGGGGTTTGGGCGCTGGCGGTGAGGGCAAGCGCGGCGAGGGAGGAGAGAAGTGTGAGTGGGACGCGGATATCTATACTGTAGCGGGATTTGGTAAACTGGGGTTCGCGGCGCTATCGTCTAACGGTTAGGACGGAGCCCTCTCAAGGCTTAAATACGGGTTCGATTCCCGTTAGCGCTACCAAATCATTTAAAATCAAGTAGTTAAAATTTCGGCGTACATGGCCTATGTACAAAAGGTACAATGGGTTGCGGGAAACGGCCATGTTAACCCTCTATCGCCGCCACTCTGAAAAATGCCCCGTTCACAAGCTTAAGCTCACGCTGGCTGCCAAGCGGAAGTACATGGATTGCGAGTGCCCGCTGTGGATCTACGGCAATACCGAAACGACCCACGTTCCCCG
>CAZPZE010000700.1:0-2004 GCA_964590625.1 uncultured Solibacteraceae bacterium | reverse complement strand
GACAATCCAGCTTTCGGTGGATAACGACCGCACAACGACGATTTCGGCGTCCGTCAAAGACGCGCAGCGCAACATGATGGTCTCGATGGCGCTCGTGATCATCGTGGTGTTCATCTTCCTGCGCAACTGGTGGGCGACGTTTATCCCGGCGATTTCGGTCCCGGTTTCGCTCATCGGCACGTTCAGCGCGATGTATCTGCTGGGCTACAGCCTCGACAATCTGTCGGTCATGGCGCTGACGATCGCGACCGGATTCGTGGTGGACGACGCGATTGTGGTGATCGAAAATATCTCGCGTTACATCGAAATGGGAATGGAACCGATGCAGGCGGCGCTCAAGGGCGCGGCGGAAATCGGATTCACAGTGCTTTCGATGAGCGCTTCGCTGGTGGCCGTGTTCATCCCGATCCTGCTGATGGGCGGTATCATCGGGCGGCTGTTCCGCGAGTTCGCGGTGGTGCTGGCGGTGGCGATCTTCATTTCGATGGTGGTGTCGCTGACCGTCACTCCAATGATGTGCGCTCACCTGCTGAAGGTGAAACACAATCACGGCCGGATCTACCGATGGTCGGAGGATTTCTTCAACTGGATCATCAGCACCTATGCTTCGGCGCTGCAGATTGTGCTGCGGCACCCGACGTTCACCCTGATGGTGATCGGAGTGACGATCGGGGTGAACGTCTATCTGTTCACCAAAATTCCGGCCGGCTTCTTCCCGCAGCAGGACACGGGGCGTCTGATGGGCAACGTGAACGGGCAGCAGCACATTTCATTCCGGGCGCTGCGCGATAAGACGCTGTACTTCGAAAAAATCGTTCGCGCCGACCCCGACGTGGACACGATCGACGTATTCGCGGGCTCCGGGGGACGCGGTTCGAATAACGCCCAGATGTTCATCCAGCTTCGCGACAAGCCGCCACGAACGGCAACGCCCGATGAAATCATCGCCCGCATCCGGCGCAAGACCAGCAACATGCCGGGCGCGACGCTGACGCTGCAATCGGCGCAGGATCTCCGCGTAGGCGGACGCCAGGCGAACGCGGAGTATCAGTACACGCTCCAGACGGAGGATCTGGCAGTGCTGTCGCTGTGGGCGCCGCGCGTACTCAACCGGCTGCGGCAGCTTCCGGAACTGACGGACCTGACTTCCGATCAGCAGAACTCCGGACTTTCGGAAAACGTGACGATCGACCGCGATACCGCGTCGCGGCTGGGGCTGACGGCGCAGGCGATCGATACGTCGCTCAACAGCGCATTCGGCCAGCGCCAGGTTTCGACGATCTATAAAGCGATCAATCAGTATCACGTGGTGGTGGCGCTCGAACAGAAGTGGTGGGAGAGCCCGGATGTGCTGAATCAGGTTTACATCCACACACCGAAGGGGACAGACGTTCCGCTCTCCACCTTCTCAAGATTCAGCGAGGGGATCACGCCGCTTTCGCTGCCCCACCAGGGGCAGTTCCCGGCGATCACGTTCTCGTTCAACCTCGCGGAAGGCGCGGTGCTTGCCGACGCGGAAGCCGCCATCAGCAAGGCCGAGGCGGATATGGGACTGCCGGCCAACGTGGTGGGCAAATTCGCCGGCACGGCGCAGGCTTTCCATGACTCGATGGCCAACCAGCCGGTCCTGATTCTGACGGCCCTGCTGGCGGTCTACATTGTGCTGGGCATCCTGTATGAAAGCCTGATCCATCCGCTGACGATTATTTCGACACTGCCTTCGGCGGGTGTGGGCGCGCTGGTGGCGCTGGTGCTGTTCCGGACGGAGCTTTCGATTATCGCGATGATCGGAATCGTGCTGCTGATCGGCATCGTGAAGAAGAACGCGATCATGATGATCGATTTCGCGCTGGTGGCGGAACGCGAAGAAGGGAAGAGTCCACGGGACGCGATTTTCGAAGCGTGCCTGCTGCGATTCCGCCCGATCATGATGACGACGCTGTGCGCGCTTCTGGGCGGTGTTCCGCTGGCGCTCGGCTGGGGCAACGGGGCGGAAATGCGCCA
>CAZPZE010000699.1:0-7385 GCA_964590625.1 uncultured Solibacteraceae bacterium | reverse complement strand
CGTGAACGAAGCAGGACCGCACCCGCGCATCGAGCTGCGGAGGCGTAAACGGCTTCGCGAGAAAATCGGTAGCCCCGTGCCCGAAGCTGCTCCGGGCGCTTTCCTCATCGCCCTGCGCCGTCAGCACGATCACCGGCAGCGTCTTTGCGTCGTCCCGCCCCCGCAATTCCCGCAGAACCGTATAACCATCCATCCCGGGCATATTGAGGTCGAGAATGATCAGCTGCGGTTTCCCGGTACTGACCATGCTGAGGCATTCGGCCCCGTTTTCGGCTTCCATCACGGAGTGCCCGGCGCGCTCGAGCGCCCTGCGCGCCAGCACACGAAGGTCCTCATCGTCGTCGACGATCAGAATACGCAGGGAGGTACTATGCGCAATGTCCGGACGTTCCGGCGCAACGGCGGCGCCTGTTTGCACGCCCGAACTTTCAAATGACTCTTCATAACCTTCCCTGGCACATTGCACCTGAAGTGACGGGCCGGCCAGCGCCTGGGCCCTGTGCTCCAGATCCTGCAGAAAATCGTCCGGGTGAAGCGGGTCGTGATGCGTGAGGAAAAGCTTCCTCACTCCGGCTACGGCCGCGAGCTGAACCGCGTAAGAGTAGGTGCTGTGACCCCAGTTCTTCTTGCCGGGATACTCCTCGGGCGTGTACTGCGCGTCATGAATCACGGCATCGGCATCGCGCATGAATTCCGCATGACGCCGGTCGCGGTCATGCAGGATGGATTCCATCTTGCCTGGCTCCGAGTTCGAATCCCACACCCTCTCCCAGAACGGCTCGTGATCGCAGAGATAGAGAATCGACGCGCCATCCGCTTCGATACGGTAGCCGAGGGCGATGGCCGGATGATTCAGATACTGCGTACGGATCCGCGCCCCGCCGATCTCATAGACGCCCTCGGTCAGATCGCGATACTCGATGCTGGCGCCGAGCTGGCCGAGTTCCACGGGGAAGTACGTATACTCCATCTGACCCGCAAGAACGTCGGGAAGCGAACGGTTTGCGCCCTCCGGACCGCAGACGGTGATCTGATTTCCCGGCACAAAAAGCGGCGCGAAAAAAGGAAAGCCCTGAATGTGGTCCCAATGTGTGTGGCTGAGCAGGATGGTCGCGGTAATTGGCTTCGGCGCGTGAGCCATCAAATGCAGTCCCAGAGGGCGCGCGCCGGTTCCGCAATCGAGAATAAATCGCGCGCCTGCGTTCGTGACCACCTCCACGCATGAGGTGTTGCCGCCAAAAACATTGGTGGAAGGTCCGGGCGTCGCGATGCTGCCGCGCGTCCCCCAGAAACGCAGACGCATTTAATCCCCTCCGGTACGGTTTACTTTACTGTACTTCAATTGCACGCTTTGAAGATACTTCTCGAGTTCACTCAGACAGCCCCGCAAACCGGCGCCATCCTTTGCCGTGGCCGCATCCTCCATGAGCTTGCCCGACTCGGTAAGAAAAGGGAAACCATAGCCGGCGCCGGTTCCCTTCATTTTGTGCGCCATCTGGCGGATGACTTCGAAGTCGTTCCTCTCGATCGCGGCCTGATAGAGCGGCAGTTCAGCCTTCCGTTTTGCGACGTAGCCCGGCACCACGTCCTCCATGCCTTCCTCGACTTCGATGACGTTGATGGGAGCAGCGCCCGGTTTCGCATATTCGGCCAGAGCGGAGAGCAGCGTGGCTCTGCGGATCGGCTTCGTGAGAAGACCGGTAAATCCGGCCTCAGCGCTTTTTGCCGCCATATCGGCGAATGCATGCGCCGTCAGCGCGAGGATGGTTTTAGCGGCAAGACCTCGCTCTTTCTCGAAGGCGCGAATCGCGCGCGTCGCGTCGTAGCCATCCATCACAGGCATCTCGACATCCATCAGCACGACATCGTAATCGTTTTCGCGAAACATGCGCGCCGCGATTTCCCCGTTTTCGGCGACGTCGATTGACACCGGTGCGCCTCGAAGGTAGGAGAGGATCAGATAGCGGTTATCGTCCGAGTCATCGGCCAGCAGGATTCGCAGTCCTGTCAGCTTCGCCGGGTCCGTTTGAGCCGGGGCGGTTTGAGCCGCGCCATTGGCGCCCGGATCGCCCACAGAAGCTGTCGGCCTGGGCTCACGGGCTGTCTGATCGGCTTGCACGCCGAATCCCGCGGTAAAGAAGAAATTGCTGCCCACGCCAGGTTCACTTTCAACCCAAATGCGGCCGTCCATCAGTTCCACAAATTGCTTCGAAATCGTGAGCCCGAGGCCGGTTCCCCCGTACTTGCGCGTGGTGGAGCTATCGACCTGTGAGAAGCTCTCGAAGATCACACCGAGCTTGTCACGGGGAATCCCGATGCCTGTGTCGCTGATACAGAAGCGCAGCCTGCCTGGACGCGGGTCGTCTGGATCGCATTCCACCCGCACTTCCAGACCGCCCTTCTCCGTGAATTTAATGGAATTTCCCAGAAGATTGATGATGATCTGGCGCAGTCGGTTGGGGTCGCCGGATAAATAGATCGGGACACCGGGCGCGATGGACTCGCGAAGCGTCAGTCCTTTTGCCGCCGCCCGGCCCGCTACCACTTCCATCGCCCGCGAGACGACGTCCCGCAGATCGAAATCGGTGACCTCCAGTTCCACCCTTCCGGCTTCCACTTTGGAAAGATCCAGAATGTCGTTGATCAGCGTCAGCAGACCCACGCCATTTCGCTGAAAAATATCCACGCATTTCTTCTGCTCGGCCGTGAGCGCCGTAGTGGAGAGCACGTCCGCCATGCCGATAATGGCATTGAGCGGAGTGCGAATCTCGTGACTCATGGTGGCGAGGAAGTCGCTCTTGGCCTGCGTGGCGCGTTCGGCTTCGCGCCGTTTAACATCCAGCTCCCTGCTTAGCCGTTCCACCTTTTGTTTTGCGAGTTCGAAATCGTGCGCGAGTTGCTGGTATGTAAACAACTCCTGAGGCAGCGAGCGAAGGGCCAGATACCGGTGGCCATCGAGGGTGGCGGCGGTCGCCTCGAGATACAACTCGCCCCCCTCATGCGGCTCGGTCCAGACGTCGGAATGGCCCGTCCAGGCGTCTTCCCATTCCGCAAACGCGACCTCGAGAAGTGGGTAACGGTCGGCAAGGTCCACTCGCTTTCCAGCCTCCCCAAACCACGAGGGCATCTGCCCAATCGGATCGAACCGCCCGTCGGCGCGCCGCTCCAGCACCGCGATGGAAAAAGCGCCGAACAGGTCTTCAATCATCGTCGTCTGAGTCCGTCGGAGCGGCCAGCATCCGTGACGTGAGCAGCAGAAATGCTTCCTCCACATGATCTCCGCTCTTCGCGCTGGTCTCCAGTACGGTCCAGCCCGAAGATACGAGCTCCTGCCACGCGGATTCCGGAATTTCCCAGGTGTCCCTGAGGTCGGCCTTATTGACCAGAAGCAGGAACGGACGCGCGCCGATTTCGTCTTCCACCCGCCGGTGGATACTCCTGGCAACGTCGAGAGTCCGCCCGCGCGTCCCGTCGGCGACCAGCAGGTAGCCGGAAGCGTCGCGCACCTGGTTCAGTTTGACCGGAGCATCGTCTTCCTCGCCGGCCATATCCCAGAGCATCAGGGTAACCTCTTCGCCATTTACAACGACCTGTTTCTTATCGATCTTGACGCCGACCGTGGTGTGGTACTTGTCCGCAAAAAGGCTGTGGACGAAACGCCCCACCAGGCTCGTTTTCCCGACGCCGTAAGAGCCGAGCAAACAGATTTTTTTCTTTTGCATTGGTCAGCTGCCAGTTGCTGGCGCAGAGCCACTTTGAGTCCGGGCGGCGTCTGCTTTACCCCGCTTTTCAGTCTATATCGCGCAAGCCTTGTTCGTCTTCGGACGCAGGGAACGAACCTCGCATCATCTTACGCGGCTTATCCATGAACGATCACCATGAATGATCACCGCGTCGATCCGTTTTACCCCTGTGTTAGCATTTGACCCATGGTCTTCCTCCGAACCGCCGCCTTCGCAGCCTTGTCGCTGGCCGCTGCCGCATCGCTTACTGCACAAACCGGCCCGTTTACTGTCACTCTGGTCCCGCCCATCCATGGCAAGGTGACGGTCACACCAGCGTTGCCCGCCGATGGGAAACTCCCGGCAGGATCAGTCATCACGTTAACGGCGACCCCCGACCCCGGCTATGCGCTCGACTCGACCTGGTACACCGTTCCCGGCCAGTTCGGCCAGATGCCCCATGAAGCCCCGACGCCCGAATTCAAAGTGACGATCGGGCAGAACACCCAGGTCGGCGCATCGTTCATCGAACAATCAGCCGTGAAAGATCTGAAAGTCATCAACAACGTCGTTTACGCCAAACCGGGCGTGAAGACGCTCAAGTATGATGTCTACTCACCGAAAGGCGCGAGCAACCTTCCGATCATCGTGATCATCCACGGCGGCGGATGGACCGCGAACGATGAGGACGTGATGCGCGGCCTTGCGCGTGAATTGACCAAAGGCGGCAAGTTCGTAGCGGTGAGCATGGATTATCGCTGGGCCGGAAAAGCCGACGGCGATACCGCAAACAATACGATGGCGGACCTGGTCGATGATGTTTTCGGCGGCATCGCCCACATCATGGAACACGCGAAAGAATATGGCGGCGATCCGACGCGCATCGGCGTCACCGGTGACAGCGCAGGCGGACATCTTTCCGCCGTGGCGTCCCTGATGCCGAACATGATCGGCTCACACGGCTTCGGAAAGACGCCGGGTGTTTACGAATTCATGCCGACATACATGCCGAAGAACAAGACCGTCGAACAGGTCCGCGACGAAATGATGAAGGCCATCAAAGCCGGAGCCCCCAGCTACGGCGTTTTCAGTCCGGCGCAGTTGCGCACGTATGAAGAGGACCCGGCCGCCGCTAAGGTGGACGTGAATGGCATCGCACCCCTGCTCCACATTCCGCAGGCCACCGAGCGGGCAGTCCCGGAATTCCTGACGCGCGGCACGAATGACCGCCTGATCAGCGACACCTCCGTGAAAGAGTTTACCGACGCGCTTGTCAAAGCCGGCCAGCGCGCGGAGTACATTCAGGTGGGCGGCGCCAACCACGCGTTCTTCGACTGGAAACCCGACGAGAGAACCAAAGCGACGTTCGCGAAGTACGGCGTATATTACGCCGCGGCGATGAGGAACTTCTTTTTATCGGTCCTCTACTGACGGACCTGCAGACATCCGTCTATTTCAGCCATGGGGCGGCCGGGTTGGGAATGGGTTGCGTTTCCATGTGCAGCCCGTCATGCTCGGGGATCGAGTAGACGGCAAAGTAATCATCGATCCGCCGCCGCAATTCGGCAATGATGGTTGCCTGCGCCTCGCCCGGCCTGGAATAGAGGTTCACGGTCTCGCGCGGATCCGCCCGGAGATCGTAAAACTCGTTGCCCCACGTACGGCCATTGTACGGATACCGAAGAATGAGCTTGTATCCGTTGTGCCGAATCATTCTCGCGTTTCCGTACTCGCAGATGACAGAGTCTCTCCACTCGCCGCCGGGTTCGCCGCGAAGATGAGACAGGTAAGACTGGCCCGGTGAATGAATGCGCCGCGCAGTTTCAGCGTTCGGCGCAGCGCCGGCCACGTCGAGCAGCGTCGCAAACAGATCGCAGTGATTCACGGAGATGTCGCATTCGAGGCCGCGCGAGATTCCTCCTGACGGCCAGGAAAAAATCGCCGAAACGCGAATCGATTCTTCAAGGAAATTCTGCGGAACCGTTGCGTTTCCTTTTTCCCACAAGCCGTGGTGGCCGCCATTCAACCCATGGTCGCCGGCGTAGATCACCAGCGTGTTGTCCAGTTCACCCAGCGCCGCGAGTTCATCCACTATCCGGCCGACCTCACGGTCTACCGAAGAAGCCGCGGCGTAATACTGCTGGCGGCGGGCGCGTTCCACAGCCGGATCTTTGGACACCAGCAGAGTGCTCGTTCCGTGGCAGGGAGCGAAAGACTCCGCCGGGATATCCCGGAACGTGGAGTCCCTGTACCGGTCGAGAAGCTCGGCAGGCATCTGCGTGTGCGGCGAATGTGTGTCGGTGTAGCCGACATACAGGAAAAACGGCTTCTTCGAATCGGCGCTCGACTCCTTGTTTGCCCGAAGAAAAGAAATTGCGCGATCCGTAAAAAATGAGGATTGAAATCCGTCGACCGTCACCTGCTTCCCGTTGTCCGAAAAAATCTGTTTCCCGCTGTGCGGATATTGGGTTTCCCAGAACGTGAACCAGTAATCGAAACCGGGGCGTGGATAGCGGTCCTGCCCGCAATGCCACTTCCCGACAAGTCCGGTATGATACCCGGCATCCTTCAGTAGCTCTGAGAGCAACACCTGCCCCTGCAGCCACTGATATTGATACGTCTCCGTGGTTTCTCCAATCCAGTCGTGAATCCCATGCTGGGATGGCATGCGGCCAGTCAGAATGCTGGCGCGCGCTGGCGAGCATACCGGGCAGGTGGTGAAAGAGTTCGACATCCGGACTCCCCGGCGCGCAAGCTTCATCAGGTTGGGCGTCTGGACTTCAGAATTGCCATACGCCTCCTGAAGCCATTGACCATGATCGTCAGTCACGAAGAGCACGATGTTCGGCTTCCGGGGCGGGGAACTCGCCGGTTCCGCCGCGCTCAACTCGCCAGGCCGAATGGCCGCGGCACTCGCGCCGGCGCCCATTGCCTTGATCACGCTCCTTCGACTCACGCCCATGAATCTCTCTGGTTCCTCGTTCTGAATACTATCAGCAGAACGCCACCTCAATACTGTGGCGGATACGCGCCGTCATATCCATCTCCGTAGGATTGGTCGTATGCATTGTCCGGAGGCGCGCCGTAGGCGTCGCTGTTGTCCACCTCGAGCGGGATTCCCTGGCCGGGATAACGGTTATCGAAAAGGTAATACCCGCCGTCGCTGCAATCGATGTAGACGTCATCGTTGTAATACCAATTCGTTCCCCAATAAGCGGGCGGAGCGCTGCCGAAGCTGAACCAGAATCCACCGTACTGGAAGCGCGGATAGCGCCCATAGAAGACAGGTCTGCCGATCCGGAAAAAGTGCTCGCGCCCGAAGCTGCGGTAGAACCGGTTCTGCGGAATGACGAAGCGCCCCGATCCGTACCCATATCCGCGCGAGTTGTATTGATACCGTGCTCCGCTCTCGCCACGATACGCTCCGCCGAACGACCGCTCCTGGTGCTGAGGCTGGGACCGTTGCCGGGACTGCGGAACCGCGCGACCCCGGAATGAATCGCCGCGCTGTGAGTTGCGCTGCTGCTCACTCTGCGGGCGCGCATTTCTGCCGGCGCCCCTGTCTGATCCACGTCCTGATCCACGACCGTGCCCCTGCCCGAATGCCGGAATGACACTGGCGATCAGAATCAGGCTCGCCGCGATCGATTTCGTGTTGATGAT
>CAZPZE010000698.1:0-2765 GCA_964590625.1 uncultured Solibacteraceae bacterium | reverse complement strand
CGGCGGCGGGACGAGTCTCGCGGGGCAGTGCTGCAACGTGGCAGTGGTGCTCGATTTCACAAAGCACCTGAATCAGATCATCGATCTCAATCCGGGCGCAAAGATCGCGCGTGTGCAGCCCGGCATCGTGCTCGATCGGCTGCGCGAAGCCGCCGAGCAGCATCATCTGACGTTCGGGCCGGATCCCGCAACGCACAACCACAACACTCTCGGCGGAATGATCGGCAACAATTCGTGCGGCACGCATTCGGTGATGGCAGGAAAGACGGAAGAAAACGTCATCGCGCTCGACATTCTGACGTATGACGGGCTGCGGATGACTGTGGGTGAAACGCCGGACGACGAGTATCAGCGGATCGTCAACGGCGGCGGACGTCGCGGTCAGATCTATGCAGGCTTAAGAAGGATTGCGGAGACGTACGGCGATGAAATCCGGCGGCGCTATCCGGATATCCCTCGGCGCGTCTCCGGCTACAATCTGCCGGACCTGCTTCCGGAACATGGCTTCCACGTAGCGCGTTCGCTCGTGGGGACGGAGTGCACATGCGCGGTGACGCTCGAGGCCACCGTGAAGCTGGTGTGGAGTCCGCCGGGGCGGACGCTTGTGGTGCTGGGGTATCCGGACATCTATCAGGCGGGCGATCACATTCCGGAAATCATGCGGTTCAGGCCGATCGCATGTGAGGCGATCGATGCGCTGCTCGTCGAAAACATGAAGATCAAGGGATTGCATCCGCGCGATCTCAAGCTGCTGCCGGATGGGCGCGGCTGGCTGCTCGTGGAATTTGGCGGCGAGGATCGAAAGGATTCCGACTCTCAGGCGCGCCGCATGATGGACAGCCTGAAAAAGCGGAGCAACGCGCCGGACATGAAGCTGTTCGACGATCCGGGTGAGGAGCATCTGGTGTGGGAGGTTCGCGAATCCGGATTGGGCGCCACGGCGTGGGTGCCGGGCGAGCATGTCACGTGGGAAGGCTGGGAGGATTCGGCCGTCCCGCCGGATAAACTCGGCGGCTATCTGCGCGAGCTCTGCAGCCTCTATGAGAAACACGGCTACGAAGGCGCCCTGTATGGTCACTTCGGCCAGGGCTGCGTGCATACGCGGATTACGTTCGATCTGCTGACGGCGCAGGGAATCGCGAATTATCGCTCATTCATGGACGATGCCGCGACGCTCGTGGTGAAGTACGGCGGATCGCTTTCCGGCGAGCACGGCGATGGGCAATCGAAAGCGGAGTTTCTGCCGAAGATGTTCGGTGACCGGATCTGCGAGGCATTCCGCGAATTCAAAACGATCTGGGATCCGCAGGGCCGGATGAATCCCGGCAAGGTGGTCGATCCGTATCCGATCACGGAGAATCTTCGTCTGGGCACGCACTTCGCTCCGCCGGAGCCCGCGACGCATTTTCATTTCACCAACGATAAGGGCAGCTTTACCCATGCGGCGATGCGATGCGTCGGGATCGGCGAATGCCGGCGCCAGAAAAAGGGCACGATGTGCCCAAGCTATCGCGCCACGATGGAAGAAAAGCATTCCACGCGAGGGCGCGCGCACTTGTTGTTCGAAATGATGCACGGCGGCGTGATTCGCGACGGCTGGAAGAGCGAGGCGATCTTCGACGCGCTGGATCTGTGTCTCTCCTGCAAAGGATGCAAGGGCGATTGTCCGGTTAACGTCGATATGGCGACGTACAAGGCCGAGTTCCTTTCGCACTATTACGAAGGCAGGCTGCGGCCGCGCTACGCGTATTCGATGGGATGGATTCATCGGTGGGCGCGGCTGGCTTCCGTTGCGCCGAGTCTGGCGAATGCGATGGCGCGGATACCGGGCGCGAAGCTGCTGGCCGGGATTGCGCCCGCGCGCGACGTGCCGCGCTTCGCGCCAGTCACGTTTCGGGAGTGGTTCCAGAAGCGCGGCGTTCGCAATTCGGGCAAGCCGGAAGTGATTCTCTGGGCCGACACGTTCAACAACTATTTCCATCCGGAAATCGCGGCCGCGGCAACAGAGGTTCTGGAAGATGCCGGATTCCGCGTGGTGGTGCCGCGTGCGCCGCTCTGCTGTGGGCGTCCGCTCTACGACTACGGCTTCCTCGATCAGGCGAATCAACTGCTGGTTGAAACCCTGAACTATCTGAAGCCTTCGATCGAGACGGGAACACCGATGGTGGGGCTTGAGCCGAGCTGCCTCGCGGTGTTTCGCGATGAAATGCTTGACCTGCGCCCGTATGACGAGGACGCAAAGCGGCTGCATGGGCAGGTATTCACGCTTGCGGAATTCCTGACGCAGCACGAATATCCGGCGCCGCGGCTCGGGCAGGAGATGCTGATCCACGGACACTGTCATCAGAACGCGATCATCGGGCTCGACGCCGAAAAGAAGCTTTTCCAATCGATGGGCGCGAAGGCGGAGATCGCCGATGACGGCTGCTGCGGGATGGCGGGCAGCTTCGGATTCGAAGAGCAGAAATACGACGTCTCTATGAAGGTGTACGAGCATCAGCTCGGCCCGCATCTGCGGAGCCTGCCGCCGGAGAGGCTGGTACTCGCCGATGGATTCAGTTGCAGGACGCAGATCGAACAGGCAACCGGACGGCGTCCCCTGCATCTTGCGCAGTTGCTGCGAGTGGCGTGCGGAGGCGACCAGACGGCAATTGACGAGCTCAGGCCGAAGAACTCCACGTGGATGAGAAACGGGGCGCTGCTTGCAGGCGGCCTCGCTCTCGGTTTCGGAGCGCTGTATACCGGACGAAAACTGATGAGGTGAG
>CAZPZE010000697.1:0-2266 GCA_964590625.1 uncultured Solibacteraceae bacterium | reverse complement strand
ATTCGTTGCCGCAAAGGTGTCATGGCAAAGCTCCTGAGTTCATTGGATTGGCTTATGGGTATAAACCTGATCCAGTGTTTCTCAGGGGCTTGCCTCCAGCCCCTCAGACGAAGACCATTACCGCGTAGCGGTTTAGTTCACAGAGCGACGGCGTCAGGACGTAAACAACGCGCCGATGTCCCGGTTGCCGCGGATGACATGCAGGATGATCACGGACTCCGCCTCATCAATCCGATAAATCACCAGATAATCGTCAAGATGAGACTCCGCAGACCCGCCCGGAGATCATCCCGACGCCGGCCGATGTGGGGCTGGCTGGCGAGTAGCCCAAAACGCGCGAAAATCCGTTCCACAACCTCGGTGGCGATTTCTATGTTCCCGGAGTCCCGAGCAATGTAGAGCCAGATGTTGTCGAGGTCGGCCTCCGCCTCAGGGGAGAGACGGAAATCGCTCATTTCTGTTGCCGCTCCGCTGCGAGACGCTCCATCCCGCGTCTCTTTATATCAGCGATAAGCTCAGCAGCTTCTTCCTGAGACCTAATTCGCCGGCCCTCGCCGCGAGCTATAGACACCCGTGCCTGATCGACAGAAATCAGGATCTCCGCCCGCCGCCGCTCGCGTTCTTCCCAAAGCGACATGGCTTCTCTGACGGCGTCTTCCTCACGGTGCAGCCGACCCGACTGAATCGCCTGGGCGATGAATGCTTCCTGGTCTGGGGTCAGTTGGACATCCATATGTTTTCAGCGTAGCAGTTTCGCCGCTGCGTGACTAACAGTCATATGAACCGTCCGGGCAAACCTGGACTAACATATATCAGGGTGTTTCAGGCATTTTGGAGCGCGCTGTCTGATGAGCCAATCTGGCTGAACAAAGTGCGCATTGTGAGGTCTGAACCATGCGGTTACCGCTGATCATTCTTCACGTCAGCGCGGGCATAACTGCCATGATCGCCGGCGCGTTTTCGATTGCCTTCCGCAAAGGCTCACCGGCTCATCTCAGGGCGGGAAATATTTTCGTGATATCCATGCTGATGGTCTCGGCAGCCGGATCGTACCTCGGGTTCATGAAATCGGAAATGGACAATTTCATGGGCGGCATTTTCGCGTTCTACCTCGTCGCGACGGCGTGGGCGACCGCGAGAAGAGGAGAGAGCCAGACATCGAAACTCGACTGGCTGGCGCCGTCTGTTGCGATCGTATTCGCGGCGGCCAATATCATTTGGGGCATCGAAATTTTGCACGGCGAGACTGCCGTAAAGAATCAGAGCCCCGCGGGTTCGTACTTCTTCTTCGGGCTGCTCGCCCTCCTGAGCGCGGCGGGTGACGTGCGGATGTTTTTTCGGGGCGGACTTACCGGCAGACCGCGCATGGTGCGACATATCTGGCGTATGTGCTTCGCATGGTTCGTTGCCACAGTGTCTTTCTTTCTGGGCCAGCAAAGGCTGTTTCCGGCATGGCTGCGCGGATCATCCATCCTGACAGTGATGGCGTTTCTGCCGTTAATGCTGCTCACGTTCTGGCTCGTTCGGGTTCGATTCATGGATTCGTTTCAAAGCTCGCGCGCCGCCCCGGAATATGCGGCGCAAGTTGTGGATGAGAGGCACAGATGAACGTTGATCGAAAACTCAGGGCGATGAGTCCAGAGCGCCGCAGCAAGATCCGCGCTCGCGCCAATGAACTGATTGCCCAGGAGACCGCTCGGCGCCGACACCGCGAGCCGAAGGAGAAGAAGAGGTGTCTGTCCCCTTTTCCCGTCCCCTTTTCCCCCAGCGGGCCGGTGAGAGGAAAAGGGCTCTGTCTCCTTTCAGGCGAGCACGCTGGCTGGTACGTTACCGCACGCGGGTCATGTCGCTTGACGTTCCGCCCGCCGCCGGGATGTAGCACTTGAGCGTATAGTCCATGACCATGCGGTCGGCATTGAAGCGCCAGCCGAGCGTCCGGATCGTCCGCTTCATGCGCTTGATCCAGCCGTGCGGGAGACCGTCGACGTCGCGGTTGTAGTAGAGCGGAATCACCTCGTCGTGCAGGACGCGGTAGAGGTCGTCGCCATCGCGGCGGTCATGGACCTCCATGTTCGAATGCGTTCTTCCGGTGCCGATGGCGAAGCCGTTCATGCCGTCATAGGCTTCGGCCCACCAGCCGTCGAGCACGGAAAGATTCAGGCCGCCGTTCAGCACCACCTTCTGTCCGCTGGTGCCGGAGGCTTCGAGCGGGCGGCGCGGATTGTTGAGCCACACGTCGACGCCCTGCACCAGATGCCGGCCAACA
>CAZPZE010000696.1:0-4260 GCA_964590625.1 uncultured Solibacteraceae bacterium | reverse complement strand
CGCCTCTCCGAAGTCCGCGGACTTGAACAGATCGAGGCGGAAATGCAACAATTGAGTTCCTTCCACACGAAGTAACTCTTTTGGAGCTAACGCGCAATTGGACACCCTGACGCAACTGATCCGCGAGGTACCGGATTTTCCCAAGCCGGGCATTCTCTTCTACGACATCACAACTCTCCTGAAAGACCCGGGCGGCCTGCGGGGAACGATTGACGCGCTGCGCGAGCACTATGAAGGCTCGCATGCGGACGTCGTAATCGGCATCGAATCCCGCGGCTTCATCTTCGCGCCTGCCCTCGCATACGCGCTCGGCGCGGGCTTCGTCCCCGTGCGCAAGCCGAAAAAACTGCCGCATGTGACCTCGTCGGTTTCCTACGACCTCGAATACGGCAGCGACGTCCTCGAAGTCCACGCGGACGCGATTCCGAAAGGCTCGCGCGTGCTCATCGTCGACGATCTGCTGGCCACCGGCGGCACCGCGAAGGCCGTAACCCAGCTCGTCGAAGGCCTCGGCGGAACCGTTGCGGGACTGGCGTTCGTAGTGGAGCTGACCTTCCTCAACGGCCGCAGCAAGCTGGGCGGATACGACGTGTTTTCGCTTCTGCAATACGACAAGTAAATGGCACGTACCGCCGGCGTCCGGGCCTTCGCCAAGCTCAACCTCGGGCTCCGCGTGCTCTGCCGCCGTCCCGATGGCTATCACGAGCTGCGGACCGTTTTCCAGACCATTTCACTCGCCGATAGCCTCCGAATTACCTTCGAACCGGCGCGATCGGTGTCGGTCGCGATGGAGGGCACGCCCGAGATTCCGGATAATCTCGCCGAACGCGCCGCCCGCCTCGCTATGGAAGCTGCCGGCAAGACCGGCGCGGTGAGGCTTGAGCTTCGCAAGCAGATTCCGTCCGGCGCGGGGCTCGGCGGCGGATCCTCGGACGCGGCAGCCGTGCTGCTGGCGCTTCCGGTTCTGGGCGGATTTAGCCTCCCCATGGACCGGCTTCTGGAACTCGCGGCTCAGCTCGGCAGCGATGTGCCGTTCTTCGTCTATGGGGGCGCAGCGCTGGGCCTCGGACGCGGGGAAGAGCTCTATCCCCTGCCGGATTTCCCCGCTCAACAGGCGCTCCTGATCACTTCCGATGTACACTCTTCCACGGCCGACGCCTACCGTGACCTCTCCACCACTCTGACCGGCGATTCATTGACAAAATTTGCGTTACAAAATAAACTGAATAGTTTCCAGCGCGGCGTTTGGGGGAACGTGTCTGGTGACAGCAAACCCAGTATAATCAATGATTTTGAAGAAGTTGTCCTCGCCCGGTATCCAGTGTTGGGAGAGGTTCGGGAGGGGCTCAAACGGGCCGGCGCAACGTCAGTGGCGATGACCGGTTCGGGGTCGGCGATTTTCGGAATTTTCGACAATCCCGGCAAGCTGGAGCGGACCCGGTTAGCATGGAAAAGGCCGGGCGAACGGGCATTTCCGGTGTCATTTGTGAGTCGGGCCAGGTACCGCGCCACGTGGCGGCGGGCGCTCGATCAGGACAGGAAGGGTAACGACTTATGGCCGCCCCAAAGCCGGCACGCGCGATGAATCCGGACCGAATCAAAGTCTTCACCGGCAGCGCCAACCCGCACCTCGCGGAAGAGATTTGCCGCCACCTCGGGCTGGAACTCGGCGACATGAGCATGCGCCAGTTCGCCGATGGCGAAATTCACCTCCAGATTCTCGAAAACGTGCGCGGCGCGGATTGTTTTGTGGTCCAGCCAACCTGCGCCCCGGTCGAATTCCACCTGATGGAGCTGCTGCTCACGATGGACGCGCTGAAGCGCGCCTCGGCCGAGCGCGTCACTGCCGTACTTCCCTATTACGGCTACGGCCGCCAGGACCGCAAGGACAAGCCGCGAGTTCCGATTTCCGCCAAGCTGGTGGCTTCGCTGCTCGAACGCGCCGGAGCCGACCGCATCATGGCGCTCGACCTCCACGCGGCACAGATTCAGGGCTTCTTCGACGTGCCGGTGGATCATCTGTTTTTTCGTCCCGTGGCCGTCGACTATCTGAAGTCGCACGGCACGGAAAACATCACGGTCGTCTCGCCGGACGCCGGCGGCGTGGAGCGCGCGCGATCCGTGGCGAAACGGCTCAATGCGCCGCTCGCCATCATCGATAAGCGTCGCGAAGAAGCCAACGTGGCGGAAGTGATGAACGTGATCGGCGACGTGGAAGGCAAGCACTGTCTTCTGCTGGACGATCTGATCGACACCGCCGGAACGCTGGTGAAAGGCGCGGAAGCCCTGATGGATCAGGGCGCGTCAAGCGTGAGCGCATGCGCGACCCACGCCGTGCTCTCCGGCCCGGCAATCGAGCGCATTGTGAATTCGCCCATCCGCGAAGTGGTCGTCTCGAATTCTATTCCCCTGGGCGAAGAGGCGAAGAAGTGCGGGCGCATCAAGCAGCTCTCAGTCGCGCCGCTGCTCGGTTCCGCGATTCAGTCGATTCACGAAGAAACGTCGGTCAGCCGGCTGTTTTTGTAGAGCGAACTAATCGTCCGCTTCGGTATCGCCGACCTTCAGCACGGCAAGGAAGGCTTCCTGTGGAATCTCCACGCGGCCCACGCGCTTCATCCGCTTCTTCCCTTCCTTCTGCTTTTCGAGCAGCTTGCGCTTGCGCGAGATATCGCCGCCGTAGCATTTGGCGAGTACGTTCTTGCGCATCGCCGAAATCGTCTCGCGCGCAATGATCTTCGCGCCAATCGCCGCCTGCAGCGCGATTTCGAACATCTGACGCGGAATCAGCTTGCGCATTCGCTCAATCAGCGTCTTGCCGCGCTCGTAGGCATGATCGCGATGCACAATCATCGAAAGCGCGTCCACTGGCTCGCCCGCGACCAGAACATCGAGCCGCACCATCGGCGAAACGCGATAGCCCGCCAGGTGGTAATCGAGCGACGCATAGCCGCGCGAAACGCTCTTCAGCTTGTCGTAAAAATCCATCACGACTTCGTTCAGCGGCAGCTCATACGTCAGCATCACGCGGCCCGAACCGATATATTCGAACTTCTTCTGCACCCCGCGCTTGTCTTCGAGCAGCGCCAGAATGCCGCCGAGATATTCTTCGCGCGTGATGACGGACGCCTCGATAATCGGCTCCTCGATCTTGTCGATCTCGGTGGGCTGCGGGAATCGCGTCGGATTATCGACTTCCAGAATCTCGCCCTTCGTCGTCGTGATGCGATACCGCACGCCCGGCGCGGTGGTGATCAGATCGATGTTGAATTCGCGCTCCAGCCGTTCCTGAACGATTTCCAGGTGCAGCAGTCCCAGAAATCCGCAGCGGAATCCAAAACCGAGCGCGACCGAATTTTCCGGCTCGAAGCTCAGCGCGCTGTCGTTCAGACGAAGTTTCTCCAGCGCATCGCGCAGCAGCCCGTGCTCGTGCGATTCCACTGGATAAAGCCCAGCGAACACCATCGGCTTGATCGCTTCGAAACCGGGCAGCGGCTCAGCGGCGGTATTCTGCGCATCGGTCACCGTATCGCCCACGCGCGCCTCGGCAACGTTCTTGATGTTCGCGTAAATGAATCCGACTTCGCCCGCGCTCAATTCCTGCGACGGAATCGAACGGGGCGACTGATAACCGAGCCCTTCCACATCGAATTCCTGGCCGTTCGAAAACAGGCGAATGCGCTGGCCCATCTTCAGCCTGCCGTCAATCACACGCACCAGCACGATCACGCCGCGATACGGATCGAACCAGGAATCGAAGATCAGGGCGCGAAGCGGTTTATCGGCTTCACCTCGCGGGGGCGGAATCCGCTTCACCACGGCTTCCAGAATTTCCTTGATCCCGATTCCCTGCTTGGCGCTGCACAGGATCGCATCGCTCGCGTCAATCCCGATCACTTCTTCTATCTGCTCGCGCACACGCTCCGGCTCGGCCGCCGGCAGATCGATCTTGTTGATCACCGGAATGATCTCCAGATCGTGCTTGATCGCGAGATACGTGTTGGCGAGCGTCTGCGCTTCCACACCCTGTGAGGCGTCGACAACCAGCAGCGCGCCCTCGCAAGCCTGCAGGCTTCGCGAAACTTCGTAGGAAAAATCCACGTGCCCCGGCGTATCGATCAGGTTGAGCTGATACATGTTGCCGTCATCGGCCCGGTAATCGAGCCGAACGGCGTGGGCCTTGATGGTGATCCCGCGCTCGCGTTCGAGGTCCATCGAATCGAGCACCTGCTCCATCATTTCGCGCTGCGAAAGAGCCCCGGT
>CAZPZE010000695.1:0-2245 GCA_964590625.1 uncultured Solibacteraceae bacterium | reverse complement strand
AGCGAAGCCAAAACGCCGCCGCCTGTCACTTCGTTCACCTCCATCTTTTCGCCCTCGGGAATCGCATTCGATTCCGCGGGCCGTCTCTTTGTATCGGAATCTGTGAGCTCGCAGCGCGGCCGCGTGCTCGTCTGGTTCCCGCCGTTTACGAACGGCGAGGCTGCCTCCCGCATGCTCGGCGTCGATCAGACGACACCGCCGCCCCCCACTATCAGCCAGTACCAGTTCCAGCAATCCCCCACCGCATTGTTTGCGGTCGGCAATCAGATCGGAGTCGCGGACACGTTCAACAGCCGTCTTCTCCTCTTCCCGCCGGTCGAACAGTGGAACACCAATACGTTCTACCAGGCGGCGACCACGGTCGTCGGGCAGGCGGATTTTTCGTCGGGTTCCACGAATCAGGGGAATCTTTCGTCCTCCGCGTCGTCACTCGCGCAGCCGGTGGGCGCTGCTTTTTATAACGGCGATCTCTACGTGGCTGATACCGGCAACAATCGCGTCCTCACGATGCCGCAGAGTGGATCGGGCTTCGGCGCCGCCACCGCAATCCTGGGGCAGCTTCAGGCCGACGTCAGTGCGCCGAATCTGGTGGAAGGCCGTGAAGTCGATTTCTCCCGCAATGCCGACGCCGGCATCGCGATCGATTTCAGTTCCGACGTCCCGCACCTCTACGTCGCGGACACCTACAACAATCGCATTCTCGGCTACTACGATCTGCGCAATATCCAGCCGGGCCAGCACGCCGATATCGTGATCGGCCAGCCGGATTTCCTCCATACGCTTGCGAATTATCCGGACGGCAATTCGAACGATCACAATCTGGCTTTCCCCACAGGACTCACCGTCGATTCGAATGGCAGTCTGTACGTCGCCGATACGGGTAATGGCCGTGTGCTGCGCTTTCCCGCGCCGTTCGCGAATTTCCAGCCGGGCAATCCCGTGGTGGTGACGGAATCCGCTGACCTGCTTCTCGGGCAGATCAGCTTCACCACAAAAATCGGTGACGCCACGTCGCAGACCATGAACGCGCCCTATGGTCTTGCCTGGGCCGGCGAGAATGGTCTGCTGGTTTCCGATGCGGTGCTGAACCGCGTGCTTTATTTCGCCGGACGTCCGCAGGATCTGCGAAGCAGTATGCCCGCGACTACGGTCTTCGGACAGACGGATATGACGTCATCGGGTTCGGGCTCCGGCCTGAATCAGATGAGCCAGCCGCACCACATTGCGACCGATACGGACGATCGTCTCTACGTCGCGGATTCCGGCAACGATCGCATCCTTATCTTCAATCGCGCACCAACCGCGGGCAACGGAGCGTTCGCCGCCCTCACTCTGACGTCGAGCCTGAGGTCGCCCCGCGGCGTGCACGTCAACACCCAGACAGGCGATATCTGGGTAGCGGACGCCGGCGGCAATCAGGCCGTCCGTTATCCGGCATTCAACAATCTGATCGGCTCCGGCAGCTACACGCCCAACGCAACGCTGAGCGACTACGCGCCGCTCGCCGTGGCGGAAGACAACTGGGGCAACGTCTACCTGGCGGATGACGCGAACCGCGTTCTCATCTACTACCCCGGGCTCAGCGCCCTCAACGCCGCCAATTACTGGGGCCTCAATACGAACCCCCAGCGCCCCGTCGCACCGGGTATGATCACCGCCCTCTTCTCAACGGGAGACCCGAAGCAGTTCGGAGCGGTGACCACATCGGCCACCTCGGTCCCGCTGCCGAAGACGCTGAACGGGCTCCAGGTCCTCGTGAACAACACGCCATCGCCGCTGTTCTTCGCCGGACCGAATCAGATCAACTTCGAGATCCCGTCGAACGCGCCGACGAGCGGTACCGCCGACATCCAGGTGGTGGATACAGCAACGAACCGCGTGCTCGGCGATACCACCGTCGTGATGAATAATGTTGCGCCCGGCATCTTCACCCAGGCGGCGAACGGCGCGGGAGATGGCGTGATCGCCAATCAGGACGGCACACTGAACACGCCCTCGAACCCGGCGAACGCGGGCACCGTCGTGACGCTCTACATGACGGGCCAGGGTCCCATCACCGGTATGCCGCCGGATGGCGACGTCTCGAACGCCGCTCTGAGCACGGCGTATGTGCCGGACGTGTACATCGGCGGCGAGACGATCGTGCCGCACGAGAATATCCTCTATTCGGGTCTGGCGCCCACTCTGGTGGGTGTCTGGCAGTTGAACGTGAAGATCCCGAATGATGTGATCTCGGTGCCGAACA
>CAZPZE010000694.1:0-3613 GCA_964590625.1 uncultured Solibacteraceae bacterium | reverse complement strand
GAAATACAAGCGGTTTTTTCTGGGAAGTTTTGCGTTTTCTGTTAGTTAAATGAGCCGCGATATAGCGGGTTACAGCACGATCGAGGCCCTATTAGTTGTTTTCGAGGCGAAAATGGGGCGAATAGTGTGGATGGGCACGGCTGGCGCGGCGGTTTGAGGCGGGCGGAAACGAGGGCGAGCCGGCCAAAATCGGTCCACAGGAGCGATCAGCAGAATAAGCTTGTACTCGTACAGCAGAATATGCTTGTCAGGGTCCGTCTAGTAGATTGTGTCGGCTGGGACGGGAAGTCTGGCGAGATTTTGAATCAGCCGAAGTCCCAGTGTCCTTATCGGCCCCGTTTTCGGCGACCACCGATCCACGACGTGATAATTTCCGTTGCGCGCCGCTTCGAAGATCCACTGGGCGCCATCAAGGCCGATGCTGTTGCCAGGGGGCAGCTCAGCCGGCATATTCCAGAAGTCCATCGCGCGAATCAGATCGAGCAAACGTCGAACGTCCTCTGCGCCGATCTCTCGCGAGGTATTGACAATCAACTGGCCCGGCGCATAGCCACCGGTGCCACTCGCCATTTTTGTCGTGATTGTCGCTGTCCCATTCGGATGGATGCTTACGCGAACGGCGATTGGATGGTGGAACGTCCGCAGCCACGTGAATCGGTACACCTGTTCGGTGGCCAGCAAACCGGAGAGTGTTGGTTCATCGAGACTCTGCAATTGACTCGAATACCACGCATCTCTGGAATCATCACCGAAGATGCCAGCCGGAGAATATCGCGCCTGGTGGTCAGGAGGATATTTTGAGGCGACCTGCCCGGCGAGGCTAAGCGCCAGCAGAAACAGCGGAGTCGCGCGCCACATGCACGGCTCTTATTCTATGACCAAAATCAGTCTAGAAGTGGACGCCGACCAGAACGTCCGCCTGGTTGAGCTGCGACAGGCTGACAATGGCGTCGTTGAACTGGCGAGTGTAGCGCAGTTCGGTGCTGAGGCGGATGACTTTCAGTTTGAAATCGAGGCCGCCGTCGATCACCATTCCTCCGGGCGAGTTCGTGGCGAAGCTGCCGGTTCCGGAGGTAACGGCGTTCTTGATCTGATAAAAATGCTCGAACGACGCGCCGACGCCGATGAAGGGCTGGACCATGCTCTTCGTGCCGAAGCGATACTGCATGATCAGCGGGAAGCGCCACTCGGTGGCATTGGTGTCCACCAACTGGTTGGAGGCGCGATATGTTGCGCCGCGCGCAAGGGCGTCGAATTCGAGCCGGAGGTGCAGGGGCAGGTTGAGCTGCAGTCCGCCGCCGACTACGAATTTCGGGCTCTTCGCTTCATACGAAATGCCGCTGATGGTAGTGTTGTGCTGCACGTCCGTGAACGGAGCGCCACCGTAGACACCAACAGAAAGGCCCTGCGCGCACGCCGCCGCAGCGGTCAGCAAACCAACCAGAAGTATCCTCTTCATCTGTAATTACTACGATACAGTACGTAAAACGTTATTCGACCGTTACGCTTTTTGCCAGATTTCGCGGCTGGTCGACGTCGCAGCCGAGCCGGACCGCGATGTGGTAGGCCAGCAACTGGAGCGGAACGATCTCGAGGATCGGGGCGAACAGGTCGGGGCCGGCAGGAATTTCGATGACGTCGTCCGCGACTTTGCGGGCTTCGGTATCGCCTTCGGTCACGATCGCGACAAGCCGGCCTTCGCGCGCCTTCACTTCCTGCATGTTCGACAGCGTTTTTTCGTAGAGCAGGCAGCTGGCGGGGTCGGTGCGGTCGTGCGTAGCGAGCACGACCACCGGCAGGTTTTCGTCGATGAGCGCGTTCGGCCCATGCTTCATCTCGCCGGCGGGATAGCCTTCGGCGTGGATGTAGGAAATTTCCTTGAGCTTGAGGGCTCCCTCGAGCGCGATGGGGAAATGGATGCCGCGGCCGAGATAGAGAAAATCGCGGGCGCGGAAAAGCTTGCGGCCGAGGTCTTCGTACTGCTTGTCTTTGCCGAGGATGGTTTCGATCTTGCCCGGGATGCGCAGCAGTTCCTGGACGTAGGCGCGCGCGGTTTCTTCATGGAGCTGCGGCTGCGGGTGTCCATTGCCGCTCGACTTCGCTTCGCCGCGGACCTGCGCGAGATAAAGCGCGAGGATGGCGAGCGCCGTGAGCTGACAGGTGAACGCTTTGGTGGAGGCCACGCCGATTTCCGGGCCGGCGTGCGTGTAGATGGAGCCGGAGGCTTCGCGCGTGATCATGGAGCCGACGACGTTGCAGATGGCGAGCGTCTTCGATCCTTTTTGCTTCGCTTCGCGCTGGGCGGCGAGTGTGTCGGCGGTTTCGCCGGATTGCGAGATGACAATCGTGAGCGAATCCGAAGTGACGATCGGATTGCGATAGCGGAATTCGCTGCCGTAATCGACTTCGACCGGGATGCGCGCCAGCTGCTCGATCATGAACTTGCCGGCGAGCGCCGCGTGCCAGCTGGTGCCGCAGGCGATGATGCGGACCTGGCGGAAGGCGCGGAATTCCTCGGGCGTGATGTCCATTTCATCGAGGAAAATGCGGCCGGTTTCCTGGCTGACGCGGCCGATGGTGGTATCGCGGATGGCGCGCGGCTGCTCAAAGATTTCCTTGAGCATGAAATGCTTGTAGCCGCCTTTTTCGGCCATGATCGGGTCCCAGAGAACGTGCTGGACGGCGCGTTTCACCTGGTTGCCGTTGAAATCGCTGAGCGTGACGCCTTCGGGGGTGAGGACGGCCATGTCGCCGTCGGCCAGGAAAAACATGTCGCGGGTGTGGCCGAGGATGGCGGGGACATCAGACGCAACGAAGTATTCGCTCTTGCCGAGGCCGATCACGACCGGGGGGCCTTCGCGGGCGGCGACGATTTTGTGGGGATCTCGGCGGCAGAGGACAGAAAGCGCGAAGACACCGCGCAATTCCTTCACGGCCTGACGGACGGCGTTTTCGAGGTTGCCGTCGAAATATTTTTCGACGAGGTGGGCGATCACCTCGGTATCGGTCTGGGTCTTGAAAACGTGCCCTTCCTGCTGCAATTGTTCCTTCAGGGGCAGGTAATTTTCGACAATGCCGTTGTGCACGACGACGATGTCGCCGGTGCAGTCGCGGTGAGGATGGGCGTTCTCTTCCGTGGGGCGGCCGTGGGTCGCCCAACGGGTATGACCGACGCCGTAGCAGCCATCGACTGGGTCAATTTGCAGCGCATCTTCCAGATTTCTGAGTTTTCCGGACGCGCGGCGGACGCCGAGCGTCTCGTCATCGCGATAGACGGCGATACCGGCGGAGTCATAGCCGCGGTATTCGAGTCGTTTCAGGCCGTCAAGAATGATAGGAACAGCCCGCTGGGTACCGACGTAGCCTACGATTCCACACATATTTCTATTGTACGGAGCAATTGGTTTGCCACAAGCTGACCTAAGAGATCAGATCGAGGGAGAGTCCTTCTTCCGCGAGGAGCTGTTCTTCGGCGGGGTCGATTTTTTTTAGTATCCATCGCCGGGTCTAAGCCCACCGCCTTTCAGGCGGTAGGCTTTCAGCGGCCCGTTCCACGCTACGAGAATAGGAGGAATGGCGGAATACAGGCAAAGCGCGCACGCGGTCTTCGATT
>CAZPZE010000693.1:0-2914 GCA_964590625.1 uncultured Solibacteraceae bacterium | reverse complement strand
GCTGCGCTGCCGCGCTGTCAGCGAAGGCAAGACCGGAAGCCGCTGCACCGGCTGCTAACCACTTTCGTCTGGAGAGGACATCATCGTTGCGTTCGGTCACCGTGCACCTCTGTTGTGTCCGCCCGCCATCATACACCCCGGGGATCCACCCCCTCTGCCCTGTCAGAGCCGTGAGGATCCGACCGCACAAGTCGGTCGAGTCAGAGACCCAATAAGAGATCTGGTGCCGTAACCTACCCAAAGTACCAATGTGCCAAATAGTACTTGTGCCGGATTTTGGCTCATGCTATCTTTACCTAGCTTTATCTTCTGGTTATCGATCTTCGGGAGGGACAACTTGCGGCGCCTGATCCGTCCTACGCTCTGCATCGCGGCGATTGCATTGTTGTCGTGCATGACCGCGAACGCACAGGTTTCAGAATCGAAGCAGTACTCGTTTTCGCTGATGAATGGCAAGGTTCTGCCAATCCCCGGCGACCTGCCGGGGGTTTGCCAGGCGAACGTGTCGGGATGGCCTTTTGCAGGCTTCGCCCTCGGGGGGGTCTATCTTCCGGCCCAGCCCTATCCGGTCTCCGCTTTCGTCACCATCCAGGGGTCGGGCCAGATCGTGCAATACTCCTCTGGCCCGGCTTGCATTGATAACGGTTTTAAGGTGACGGTGACCTATTGCATTTCTACCGACACCTCGCCCTGTCCTCGGCTCAAGCCCAAATTCACGATAAGAACCAAATCCGCCGTAATGGGCGTCCGGGGATAGAACCCATGCGCAATCTCATTTTGATGGCCGCCGTGGTCTGTTCCTTCGCGCAGCCCGCCGCCGCACAGGTGAAGTATTCCATTAGCGATCTGGGCTACCTCCCTGGCGGTGTCGATACGACCGCGGTGGGCATAAACAATCTGGGACATATAGTGGGAATGGCTGCTGACGCGAACCTTCGATCGGTAGCTTTCTGGTATACAGGTTCCATGGTGTCCCTGGGGACGTTAGGGGGGACCACCAGCAAAGCCAACGGCATAAACGATTCCGACCGCATCGTCGGCTGGGCATATACTGCCGCTGGCGTCGCGCACGCATTCGTGTACGACGCTGGCTCAGCCAATCCGCAGATGGTAGACCTGCACCCGCTGGTGGGCTTTGGGGGGAGAGAAAGCAGGGCAACGTCGGTGAATAACAACGGACAGATCGTCGGCATCACGACGATGCCGGGCGGAAATTTCCACGCGTTCCTTCTCGACGGCAGCACTGCGCAGGATCTCCATTCGCTGGTCAGCTTCGGCGGCGTTGAAAGCCAGCCCTACGGAATTACCGATAACGGGTTGATTGTTGGCGCGTCCTCAGATGCGGCCGGACACCTGATTGCATTCCTGTACAACCTGAACACATCTACGCTAACGAATCTTGGTACTCTGGGCGGCGCGCAATCCGGTGCCACAGCTGTGAACGGATCGGGAACAGCGGTGGGATTCTCAGAAATAGCAGCGGGAGATTCGGTGGGCTTCCAGGCGCTACCCGGAACTACATTGAGCGCCGCAAGCAGTCTCGGAGCTTTGGGTGGGACGGCGAGCGCCGCATTTGGCATCAATACAGCCGGGCAGATCGTAGGGTCGGCCGAAGATGCGGCGGGCGGGAGTCACGCCTTTTTCTACAGCGCCGGCACGGGCATGCGCGATCTGGAAAGCCTGACGCCGGGGATTTCCGGTTGGGTTCTGGCTTACGGAACCGCAATCAACGACTCGGGCACAATTACCGGCGTAGGTGTTCACAACGGGAACAGCACCTCGTTTCTTCTGCAACCGCTGGGGTGTCAGGACATCACATCCCAGGTGACCGTGAAGCGGGGCGGATTCGTCCTGAACCACAAGTTGAATAAGTTCGTCCAGACAGTGCAGGTGGTCTCAGCCGACCCATCCCTGAATCTGGCGAACGGCACTCTGGTACTGACAAACCTGAGTGCGAACGCGACGCTCGCGAACGCCCCGAGTTCCGTCTGCCAGCCTTCACCGGCAGCCCCGAACACGGGGCTCAGCTTCAACAATGCCAGCCCACAGGCAGCCAGCCTGACGCTGCAGTTTTCCAATCCAACCAACGCCGGCATTACGTATGGCGTACAAGTGTTGGTGCCATAAAAAACGGAGGATGAACACTATGTCTCAACCTGTAAGGTGGCTGGCGACGCTGCTATTCTGCGCAGCTGTGCCGCTTTTTGCCGACTCATTCAACGTAACGCTTGCGACCGCGCCTTTGATCGGAAATCCGGGCGGCCCATTCACTCTCGATTTTCAGTTCACTGATGGCAGTGGAACGAGCGACGGGAATAATACGATATCCCTCACGAACTTCGATTTCGGCGGCGGAAGCGCCGGAGCCGCAGCTCTGACCGGAGGCGCTGGCGGAGATGCCGTAAGCGGTTTTTTTCTGACCGATTCGAGCTTCTTTAACGACATTGCGCTGGCCTTCACGCCTGGCTCGTCTCTGAGTTTCAACGTAACGACGACGTCCAACGTCGATGACGGCGCGCCTGATCTGTTCTCGTTGGGGATTCTCGATCAGAACGGTTTCAACATCCCCACGACTGCGGGGTCATTTTTCGATGTTTTCGTCGAAATCACGCTCGACTCGGCAATCCCCAGCGTTGCCACGTACGAGTCGGATACAAGCCGCTTGCTGAGCACCGGGGACTCCACGCCAGGCATTTCCGCGCCATCAGTCACAGCCGCCTCACCAGTGCCGGAGCCTGGCGGGATGACGCTGCTCATCGGCGGTTTCGCCGCGCTCCCGCTGGTTCGACGCCTGAAACGATAGCGGAAGCATTATCCCCGTCTCTGCAACGGAACCGTAGCGTAATGGCGGTGGGTCGCGCTCATGATTCTCGCTTCCTGCCGGAATCCTTCACGCCGGCTTCGAGCCAGCTTT
>CAZPZE010000692.1:0-3051 GCA_964590625.1 uncultured Solibacteraceae bacterium | reverse complement strand
CGAAGGTCCACGCCGTTCGGAACGAGAAGCCCACCCAGGGCAGCGCGGGCCCGACGCTCCTCGAAGGTCGCGACCGCGACGAAATGGACCGCCAGATGGGGATCACGGCGAACAAGCCGACCCTGCCGGGCAAGGACGAACACGGTCGCTTCACGCTGCACACGGTGCGCCCGAGCGACCCCTCGAGCGGGCGTTGACCGGTCCGCTCGCCGACGGGCGCGTCCTCCCGCGCCCGAGCGCCGCGCGCTACTTCGCCGGATCGACGACGACCACGCGCTGGATGGTCGACGAGCCGCCGCGCGAGTCGCGAAGGACAGCCCAGATGTTGTACGTGCCGGGGTCGACCGGCGGCACCCAGACAGCGCCGTAAAGCGGATCGTTATCCCAGCGCCCGTAGGTATAGAGGTCATCGGCGCCTGTCATGTCGTCCGGGACATAGTCGCCTGCGCGATTGGCGGAATCTTCAGCGCCGTTTCTCGAGGCCACGAAACGATCGAAGTCATCGGCGACGTATTCCGGATTCACCTGGTGACCGGACTCAGTGAAACGGGCGGTCTGGTGCGCCGTGATAAGGGAACTGATCCCCTCCTGATACATCTCGGCCTGGCCGTCGCGCACGGTCACGAGGGTAATGTTCCGGTTCGGGTCCGTATCGATGCGATAATCCCCCGCGCGCTCGAGCGTGACCGCGCCGTTCGGAGTATCGATCTCGAACACTTCGCCGACTATCAGATTGCGAAGGCGAACATCGACCGAACCTTCGGTCAGGCTGATCTGCACGGTGTTGTCGTCGAGATTGAGGAAGCCGAAGTTCGTATTGGAATCGAGGCGCACGGCGTTGCCGTCGATCTGCATTTCGGCGCGGCCGCCGGGACTGACGAAAAGGTGGTCGCCCGTGGTGAGCGGGTAGTTGAGGGTGGCGTCCGTCCAGTCATCGACCGTAGCGGGCTGGAAGGCAACATCCCCGGAGAACCAGTCGAGCCGTGCGACGCGGGAGGGTGGATCCTCCTGCTGGCCGTTCTGATCGTCATCGGGGGCGGGAGGCTGCGCGAACAGAACAGCCGCCGTTAATAAGGAAGCGAGGACGAATCGATTCATGGACCACCTGACCTCTTCACCAGGGTTGGATGAAAACGCCCCGGCGCTGGTTACGCCGGGGCGAAAAAAGTTAAGCAATAATAATTTCGGCGGGCTGCTACAGCTTGAGGGACTTCAGATATTCGCGGAATGGGCCGCCCATATCGTGGCGGCGCAGCGCGAATTCGACGGTCGCCTTGAGGAAGCCAAGCTTGTCACCGGCGTCGTACCGCTTCCCATCGAACTTAAAGGCGTAGAGCGGGCGGCTGCGGAGCTGATATCGAAGGGCATCAGTGAGCTGGATTTCCCCGCCCGCGCCGGCTTCGATGTGATCAATGGAATCGAAGACATCGGCGGTCAGGATGTAGCGACCGATGATGGCGAGATTGGACGGGGCTTTGTCGGGCGCGGGCTTTTCCACCAGGTCGCGAATCCGGTAAACCTTATTCTTGCTGCCGTTGTGCGAAACCGGCTCGGCATCGATACAGCCATAGGCGGAAATGGACTCCTTCGGTACTTCCATTACGGCGAGCACAGGCGCCGAGAAGAACTCGTAGACATCGAGAAGCTGGCGGATGCAGGGGGTTTCAGCATCGATCACGTCGTCGGCCAGCACCACGGCGAACGGCTCGCCGCCCACCATTTCGCGCGCGCAAAGGACGGCGTGGCCGAGACCGCGCGCTTCCTTCTGGCGGGTGTAGGCGACGTTGATGAGATCGGAAACCTGGTGGACCAGCGCCAGCAGATCTTTCTTCCCTCGCGTCTCGAGCAGATGCTCGAGCTCGAAACTGACGTCGAAGTGATCTTCGATGGCGGTCTTGCCGCGTCCGGTCACCATAATGATGTTGGTGATGCCGGACTGGATGACTTCCTCGACGCCGTACTGAATGATCGGCTTGTCGACCAGGGGCAGCATTTCCTTGGGCTGCGCCTTGGTGGCAGGAAGAAAGCGGGTCCCAAGACCCGCGGCTGGGAAGACGGCTTTGCGGACTTTCGCGGCTGGCATTCGCTTCTCATCCTGGCATACCCGGATGGCCAGCCGCGATGCGGGGTTATTTAGTTTCGGGGGGATTCGCCCAATAACCGGGGCGCGTTCGGGGAACCGGATTGCCCGGCGCCTTCACGAGGACCTTCACCTGCCGAAAAGTGCCATCAAGCGCCGCATTGAGAGGCGTGTACCCGATGAAGTACTGGTTGCGGAGATCTCCGGCCACCTGATGAGCGATACCGTCGACTTCGGCCAGGTTTTTGGGATAGAAAACTTCACCGCCCGTGCTCTGGACGAGGTCATTCAGAGCGCGCTTCGCGCGGTTCGCCTCCGACTTCATATCCTGATCCAGCAGGCCGATGGCGTAGACCAGAACATCGTCTTTCGAGGCCAGCTGAACCAGTTTTTCCATACTGAAATCAGGATCGCTGTAATTATCTTCGCCATCGGTCACGACGAGGACGACCTTTTTGTCGCGTTTCCCTTTCTCGTGCAGGTGCTCGATCGCCAGGCGGACCGCCTCGCGCATCGCCGTCTGTCCGCGGGAATCGATGCGTTCGAGGCCGATTTTCAGCTTGTCGACGTCGCTGGTGAAATCGACGTCGAGATAGGCGTCTTCATTGAAATTGACGACGAAGGTTTCGTCCTGTGGATTGGAATCCCTGACGAGCGCGAGTGCCGCCGCTTCCACAGCCTGGCGTTTGTCGCGCATGCTGCCGCTGTTATCGATGACGAGGGCCAGGGAAACCGGCAGGTCTTCATAGCGGAACGCGTGGATCGGCTGCAGGACACCGTTTTCGTAGACTTTGAAAGCGTTCTCCTGCAGGTTGGTGACGTAATGGCCTTTCTTGTCGGCGACCGTCACATAGAGCGGGACTTCACGCGTGTAGGAATGGAATAGAGGTTCTGAGGTGGAACTGGGCGGCTTTGTCTGCGCGTAGATTGCGAGTCCGGTAACCGCCACCGCACCCGCCAGCAACAGCGAG
>CAZPZE010000691.1:0-2112 GCA_964590625.1 uncultured Solibacteraceae bacterium | reverse complement strand
GCAAGAACGCGTCTGCATCCTCTGGGCGATGGGCGTCACCCAGCACACCAACGGCTCCGATACATCAACCGCAATCTCGAACCTCCTGCTTGTGACCGGCAATTACATGCGCCCCGGCACCGGTGCTTATCCTCTGCGCGGCCATAACAATGTCCAGGGCGCGAGTGATTGCGGCAGCATGCCCAACACGTTCCCCGGCTATCAGCACGTCGACGATCCCGAGCTTCGCCGCAAATTCGAGCAGGGCTGGGGCGTGCAGCTTCCGGCGAACAAGGGCCTCGATAACCACCAGATGGTCGACGCGATCCACGAAGGCCGCCTCCACGCGATGTACATCATCGGCGAGGAAATGCATATCGTCGATTCCAACAGCAACTACGTGGGCGAGGCGCTCGCGAAGCTCGATTTCCTGGTGGTCCAGGATATCTTCCTCTCCGAAACCTCGAAGTACGCGCACGTCGTGCTGCCCGCCTCGCCGAGCCTCGAAAAGGAAGGCACCTTCACCAGCACCGAGCGCCGCATCCAGCGCCTCTATCAGGTGCTCAATCCGCTGGGCGAAAGCCTCCCCGATTGGGAAATCCTCCGGAACGTCGCGAATCGCCTGGGCGCGAAATGGAAGTACCGGCATCCCTCGGAAATCATGGCGGAGCTCGCATCGCTCACGCCGCTCTACGCCGGCGTCACCTACGAGCGTCTCGCCGGATATCGCAGCCTCCAGTGGCCGGTCGCGCCCGATGGCACGGACGAGCCGCTCCTTTATACGAAGCAGTTCAAATTTCCCGACGGCAAAGCGCGGCTCTACCCGCTCGAGTGGAAGCCGCCCGTCGAGCGCGCCGGCGCGGACTACGACCTGCACCTCAACAACGGACGCATGCTGGAGCACTTCCACGAAGGCAACCTGACGTATCGCTCGCCGGGCATCCGCGAAAACGCGCCCGATACCTTCGTCGAAGTTTCACGCCAGCTCGCGGAGGAGCGCGGCATCGAGTCCGGCCATTGGGTGCGGCTTGAATCGCCCCGCGGCCACGTCAAAGTGCGCGCGCTCGTGACCGACCGCGTGAGCGGCCGCGAGCTCTACATGCCGATGAACTCATCGACCAGCCCGGTGAACGTGCTGACCGGCAGCCACACGGACACGCCGACCCACACGCCGGCGTATAAAGAGACCGCGGTCCGTATGCAGGTCCTGCCGGAAACTTCGGAGCCGCCGCTGCCGCGACGCAATCACCGCTTCGGATGCCCCACCCCGCAGATGGGCGTCGAGGTCGAGCGGCGCTGGAAGAAGGATGGCCGATGAGCTCGTTCGCCAGCGTTGCCGTCCAGCGATTCGGAGCCGGCGGCGACACCGACCAGATCGTGGTGGAAGAGCCGCTCGAAATTCTGGTGAACGGCCGCCACCTTTCGGTCACGATGCGGACGCCGGGCCATGACGAAGAGCTCGCCGCCGGCTTCCTTTTTACCGAAGGCCTGATCCGCAGCCGGGGCGAGATCCGATCGATCGCCGGGGCGGGGAACCGGATCGAAATTCAGCTCGACCATGAAGCGGAGATCGCGCCGCGCTTCACGATGACGTCCGCCTGCGGGGTTTGCGGGAAAACTTCACTGAAAGAGCTCTATAAAAACCGCTGCCCTGTTGTACAAAGCAAATTTCAGCTCAACACTGAAACCCTGCTTGGTTTGCCGGGCAAACTCAAGAGTGCGCAACTTTTATTTCAGCGAACCGGCGGACTGCATGCCGCAGGGTTGTTTAGTCCTGACGGGTTGCTTCACGAAATCCGGGAGGATGTCGGACGCCACAACGCCGTCGATAAGGTCATCGGGGCGACCCTCGGCCAGGACCTTTCGGACCGCCTGATCCTGGTTTCCGGCCGCGCCGGATTCGAGCTGGTCCAGAAGGCTGCCGTCGCCGGGATCCCGATGCTGGCCGCCGTTGGCGCCCCGACGACCTTGGCGGTCGAGACCGCCAGGGCCGCCGGGATGACGCTCGTCGGATTTTTGCGGGACGACCGCTTCAACGTCTACTGCCAGCCGCCGCCGAGCGCGCTGTAAAGCCGGACGACGCTCTGCAATTCGAGCAGCCGCAGGCGCTCCAATTCGAGCTGCCCCTGGAAA
>CAZPZE010000690.1:0-3991 GCA_964590625.1 uncultured Solibacteraceae bacterium | reverse complement strand
CCGTGACTGCAACGCTGAGCGGCAGTTCGGTATCAACCGCAATCAGCCTTCAGGCGCCATCACTAATCTCGGCATCGTTTGTCCAGCAGAATGCGGTTATAAACGGAACAGCGAATCCCTCGATCATTTCATTCCCCAGCGCATCGACAACCGGAGATCTGATTATTCTCGAGATTACTCACGACAATGTGAGGGCGAATGTCGCATCGATCACGGACAACAAGGGCAATACCTGGACCAGGGCAATTTCCGGCGTTAGCTGGGGCAAAGTCCGCAGTTACGCCCGCAGTGAGCTCTGGTACGCAAAACAGATCGTGGGCGGAGGCGCGCCGATCGCGGCAACGGTGAGGCTGAACAACAAAGCCGCCTCATTCGTAGCGCTCTACATCAGCGAATACTCGGGCGTGGGTTCCCTGGATCAGATTGCCGTCCATACTCAGAAAGGCACAGTCAACGGGACATTCAGCAGCGGTGCCAAAACCATTACCTCTCCGAATGAACTCGTATACGGTCATTGCGAGGTCTGGAGCGGAAGCGTCGCGCCCGGCCCGGGTTTCACCGTACACTCCACATTTGACGGAAACATCGAAGAGAGCGAAAACGCTCTAACGGTGGGCTCCTACGATGCCTCCTGCACGTACACGGGTAGTGGCGCTCTTGCCATGATGGCGACGTTTACGGCGAATCAACAACCGGCAGTCATCAGCTCATCTTCGGTGCCGTTGATCGCATCTGCGAGAAGCCCAATGAACGGGCCGCAACCGGAGGTATTGAAGGGTCTGTCGTGCGATCCGAAGATTGTAAGTGCCGGGTCCGCGATCACATGTGAACTGAACGTGAACCCGAATTCCGTTGTGGCCGAGACGAGCGTCGAGAGCGGCAGTGTGGCCTTGCGAGTTCCGCAAACCGTCACTGTACTTCCAAATCAGTCGAGACTCGCCTTTCGGGCGGACGTCAATCCTGCAGCCTCGCGCCAACTGACAGATATTACCGTCCGCACCGGTTCGGAAAGTGTTCATGACTCGGTACAGATCATTCCAGCCCCAGGACCGGTTCTGACCGCGCCGCCGACGATGGGCGGCCCGGCGGGAGAACCGATCAGCTTTACCGTAATCGCATCAGAGCCCTCGGGTCTGCCCTTCACATTGGCAGCGCAGAATCTGCCTTTAGGCGCGGAATTCGATACTTCCCGCGGGCACTTCAACTGGATTCCCGCAGTCACCCAGGCGGGCCACCACACCGTCACGTTTACTGCGGCAAATTCCATTGGTCAGTCTTCGATAGTCGAAGTCTTGCTGGACGTGACGGCTCGCAGGAAAGTCAACCGCGGATCTCGATCCGTGGTGGGAAGTCCGGATTCGGCAGACGTTGATTCCGATGGCGAGGACGACCCGGCCCCGGCGACGAAACCCGGCGATCTCTCGCCGCGCATAATCGCCTTGAATCACCGCGACGATGGAAAGGCTCTCGGCCCGCGGGACTACACCATGTCCTCCTACCCGGCGCAGCCGGGTGAGGAAGTGCTGATCATCGCAACTGGACTGGGTGACTCGGTGCGGATGACTGATGCGGTGAAGGTCCAGTTTGGCGATTTTCTGGCAGTAGTGGATGCCACCGAAAGTGACGCGAGTGATGGGGAGCTATATCTGCTTCACGCTCGCGTCCCCTTTGGGCTGGAAACAGGCAACGTGCCGGTTCGGCTGAAGGTGACCAGAGCGGATAGGGAACTGACAAGCAGCGACACGGTGGCGGCCATCGAGAGATAGGGTCAGGGCCGGTCGCTCCGGCGCCGGCCCTCCCCGAATCTCCGCTTCAGTGCTGCGGAGCGGAGAGCGCCTTCTCGTATTCCTGCAACTGGCGCGAAGCTTCCTCGCGATAACCCACGGGAAATCCAGGTGAGTCGATCGCACGCCTTTGCGTACTCACCGCTTTCTCCACGTCGCCCGATCGAAAATACGCCAGCGCCAGCGGCACGGCAAACAAAATCGCAAGCAATAAAGCGCGTTTCATGATGCCCCAGTCCTCCGGTTCATTCGCGCCTATGCCCGCCCGAAGTTTCCCCTCGAGGCAAAGACGAGGACTCAATCACAACGAAATTTCCCAATAAATCCAACAATATAACCTTCGAACCCCTTGACGCCTCCCGTATAATCCTTCATCGTATGCCAGTCTCTGATCGCAAACTCGCGGCCAACCGCGCCAACGCCCAAAAATCCACCGGCCCCAAAACCCCGCAGGGCAAACAAAATTCCCGCAACTCCCGCCGCAAAGCGTTCCTCGCCTCCACCGTCGTCACCGACCACGAATCCCGCGGCCGCTTCTGCAATCTCCTCTCGTCCTTCTACGACGAATACCAGCCCGAGGACAACACCGAACGCCTCCTCATTGAGAAAATGGCGGTCGCACACTGGCGCCTCCTCCGCATCTGGTCTCTCGAAACAACTGGCCTCATCCTTGAGACCCGGCGGCAGGCAGCTGCCAACCCGGAGCAAAATCCGCCCGCCCATGCCCTGCTCGCTCTTCACGCACTGAGCGATTCCCACCGCCACGCCGACCTCCTCGGCCGTCACGAACGCCGCTATGACCGCGAGTTCTACACCGCCCTCGCCGCACTCAAACAACATCGAAACGAAAAAAATGCGTCACGATCCCACCAACTCCCTGAATCCAAAGAACAGGCGCAAAATAACGATCCCACCACAACCCACCTGGAAGCCACGCCGAACCCACCAGAACCCACCACAACCGGCGTACAACCCACCACCGAGCCACCCCCAGCCAAATAGTTCGACCCGCGCACTATTAATCCATCACCCGCTGTTACCATAGAAACCGGCCATGAAAATAACCGACATCCGGGCCACCACGGTCACGGTCCCGCTCGACGCCCCTCTGCGTCACGCCAACGGCTGCCACTGGGGACGCTTCGTCCGCACCATCATCGAAGTCGAAACCAACACCGGTCTCATCGGACTCGGCGAAATGGGCGGCGGCGGCGAATCCGCCGAAGCTCTCTTCCGCGCCCTCAAAACCATGCTCGTCGGTCATGACCCCGCGCGCCTCGAAGAGATGCGCTTCCTCGTCGCCAACCCCACCGCGTCTCTCTACAACAACCGCACCCAGGCCCTCGCCGCGCTCGAATTCGCCTGCCTCGATATCCTCGGCCAGGCCTGGGGCGTCCCCGTCTGCGATATCCTCGGCGGCCGCCTCCGCGATCGTGTCCCCTTCGCCACTTACTGTTTCTGGCGCTACGCGAACCCCGCCACCGGACAGGGTGAAATCCGCACCCCCGATCAGCTCGTCACCTACGCCGCCGAAATGAAGCGCCGCTGCGGCTTCACCACTCACAAAATGAAGGGTGGCGTCTTCCATCCCGATTACGAGATCGAAGCCTACCGCGCCCTCGCCCACGCCTTCCCTGGCGATTCGCTGCGCTTCGATCCCAACGGCGTCCTCTCCACCGAACAGGCCATCCGCTTCGGGCAGGGAATTGAAGGCCTCCGCAATGACTATCTCGAAGACCCCGTCTTCGGCCTCAACGGTATGCGCCGCACGCGCCAGATGGTGCGCATTCCCCTCGCCACCAACACCGTTGTCGTCAACTTCGAACAGCTCGCAGCCAACATTCTCGATACCGCCGTCGACGTCATCCTCCTCGACACCACTTTCTGGGGCGGCATCAAAGCCTGCGTGAAAGCCGCCGGCGTCTGCGAAACTTTCCAGATCGGCGTCGCCGTCCACTCCTCCGGCGAACTCGGCATCCAGCTCGCCACCATGCTCCACTTGGGCGCCGTCATCCCCAACCTCTCCTTTGCGGCCGACGCCCACTATCACCACCTCACCGACGACATCATCGAAGGCGGCCTCATGCAATACGAAGGAGGCTCCATCGCAGTCCCCACAGGCGCCGGTCTCGGCGTAAAGCTGAACCGCGACAAACTCGAAGAATATTCCGATCTCTACACGAGACTCGGCGGCTACCCCTACGACC
>CAZPZE010000689.1:0-1844 GCA_964590625.1 uncultured Solibacteraceae bacterium | reverse complement strand
GGTTGCGGCGGCGGAAGAGAATATTCGCAACGCCACGATTTATTCGCCGATCGATGGCGTGGTGCTTTCGCGCGACAGCGAAGTCGGCACGGCGGTCAGCTCGATTCTGCAGGTCGGTTCGACTGCGACCACGATCATGACAGTGGGCGATCTCAGCGAAGTCTACGTCAAGGGCAAAGTGGATGAGAGCGATGTCGGGCACGTTTATCTCGGACAGCCGGCGCGAATCAAGGTTGAGTCGTTCAAGGATCAGACGTTCACGGGCAAGGTGACGAAGATTTCGCCGATGGGCGTCGAGAAGGACAACGTCACCACGTTCGAAGTGCGCGTATCGATTTCGAACGACAAGCATATTCTGAAGGCGCAGATGTCGGCCAACGCCGAGATTGTTCTCGAGGAACACAAAGGCGTGCTGGCGATTCCGGAAGGCGCGGTGCTTTATAACAAAGACCGATCGACAGCCGTGCAGATTCCCGATGCCACCGACCCAACGGGCATGCGGAAACTGGCGGTCAAGCTCGGCATCAGCAATGGCGCGAAGACGGAAGTGCTGAGCGGCCTCAACGAAGGACAGCAAGTCGTCCTGCAATGACCTACCTGAGCGAGCTGTTCGGCCAGGTGGCGGGTAGTCTCTACCGCAACAAGCTGCGGAGCTTCCTTACGATGGCCGGCATCGCATGGGGGCTGGCGTCGATGGTGATCATCGTCGCCATGGGAGACAGCTTCAAGGAAGGCCAGCGCAACAGCACGAAGACGCTCGGGCAGCAGCTTGTGATCCTGTTCGGCGGACGTACGGAAATGCAGGCCGGCGGGCAGCGTGCCGGGCGGCGCATCCGGCTGAATCTGGATGACGTCGCGAATCTGCGGCGCGAGGCGTGGATGGTGGATCTCGTTGCCGTTGAGCTGGAGGGCGGGCTGAAGGCGACGAGTCCGTATAACAGCGGATCATTCGATGTGAGCGGTGTGGAGGCACACTATCCACAACTCCGCACGCTGCCGATCGCGCAGGGACGCTTTTTTAACGATCATGAAGAGAAGACCGGCGAGCGGCTGTGCGTAATCGGGCAGGACGTGAAGAAGCAGCTGTTCGGCACGCGTCCGGGCGTGGTGGGGACGCAGATTTCGCTCAATTCCCTTCCCTACCGCATCATCGGCGTGCTGGCCGATAAAGATCAGAACAGCAGCTATTCGGGGCTCGACGAGAAAAAGATTTTTCTGCCGTACACTTCGATGGCGCGCGACATGCCGCCCACGAAGGATTACCAGGAGGGCGACCTTTCGGAGATTCTTTACCGGCCACGCGACGGGATGGACTCGCTCGATGTGGAGTACCAGGTGCGGAAGATCGTGGGGCGCGCGCATGATTTCGATCCGGCGGATGAAAGCGCGATGGGGATGTGGGATACGGTCGAGGATCAAAAACAGGTTGACGGCATTTTCGATTCGATGACGGTGTTCCTGGGATTCATTGCGTTTGTGACGCTGTCGCTCGGCGGCATCGGCGTGATGAACATCATGCTGGTGACGGTTTCCGAGCGGACGCGCGAGATCGGGCTGCGCAAAGCGCTGGGTGCGACGCGTTCGCGCATTCTGGCCGACTTCATGGCGGAAGGCGTTGTGCTGGCATTCGTGAGCGGTGTGGTCGGGTGGTCGGTTGCGTTCGGGCTTTCGAGCGCGCTGAAGCTGGTGAAGATGCCGGATATGTTTCCGGGACTGCCGGTGAGCTGGGAGAGCACGCTGCTCGCGTTCGTCACGCTCACCGTGATTGCCGTGCTTTCGGCGCTGCTGCCCGCCTGGCGCGCGGCGGCGCTGACTCCGGTGGAGGCGCTGCGCTATGAAAGGTA